>JADQBU010000388.1 GCA_016278435.1 Halanaerobiales bacterium | reverse complement strand
GCGACATTGCTTATCTTAACATTTCATATACTTGCTGTCAAGTGTTTTTTTCAAAATGTCTGCCATCACTGATTCTGCTTATTCTTAATCTCTAATCTAAACTTTTGCTCAAACTTTTTTAGCGACATTGCCTATCTTAACATCTTATAAACAAGCTGTCAAGTAATTTTTCAGAATAAATTAACCTCACCTCCCGCAAAGAATAAATGTCCTTATTATCTGTTCAGTTCCTTCTTCCAGTAAAGTTGCGGTACTTCTAATTGCTTCTTCCAGATTGACAGGTTCTTTTAAGGGGCTAAATACCGCATCTATACCCTGATTTAAAACAAGTTGATATCCTTCTCCTAAAGAACCATTGATGGCGATAACAGGAATATGGTACTCTTTTGCTGTCCGGGCAACACCGATAGGTGTTTTACCTTTAACTGTTTGCCCATCCATCTTACCTTCACCGGTTATAACCAGATCAGCACCTCTCATTTTTTCTTTAACCTTATTGGCCTCCAGAACAATATCAATCCCCGGCCTCAGCTCTGCACCTAAAAAAGCTACTAATCCTGCCCCCAGACCTCCGGCAGCACCTGCTCCGGGAATATCTTGCACATCTTTATTTAATACTTTTTTAACACTATGGCTAAAATAACGTAAATTTTGGTCTAAGAACTCAACCATCTCCTGGTCTGCCCCTTTCTGAGGTGCATAAACATAGGCGGCACCATCAGGGCCATACAGGGGATTATTAACATCACAGGCAACATAAAATTTAACATTTTTAATTCCCTGGTCTAGACCATCCATGTAAATATTCTGGATTTTGGACAGTTCTCTCCCACCATAGCCGATTTCTGCCCCATTTTTATCAGTAAAGCTCACTCCCAGGGCCTGAGCCATACCTACTCCAGCATCATTTGTAGCACTCCCGCCAATACCAATTATCAGTTCCTCAATGTTTTCAGCAAGAGCAGCCTTTATTAACTGTCCTGTTCCATAAGTAGTCGTACGGGAAGGATCTTCCTGACCCGCCGGAACCAGTGGAAGCCCAGAAGCACGGGCCATCTCAATAACCGCAATCTTACCATTACCCAGCAGACCAAAATGAGCTGTTACCCTCTCCCCCGTGGGACCAACAACCTCTTTTTCTATAATCCTTCCGTTAGTTGCATCAACAAGGGACTGTACTGTTCCCTCTCCTCCATCTGCCATTGGAATTTTAATTACTTCAGCACCCGGCAAAACCCTGAGAACTCCTTTTTCTATGTTATCAGCTACTTCTTTTGCTGTTAATCCACCTTTAAAAGCATCTGGAGCAATAACTATTTTCATCTTATCAACCCCTGGCGAAGAATTGAAGTATATTTTAATATCATTTCCATTATAGAGTAATTACAGCCCCAAAGCAAATAGATTTATACACTCATAAGCCTTAACCTGACCGACCTGGTCCGGGGGCCATCGAATTCACAAAAGAATATACCCTGCCACCTTCCCAGGTTTAACCTGCTATTCTTTACTATTACTGTCTCACTGCAGCCTAAAAGACTACTTTTTATATGAGCAGCTGAATTTCCCTCAAAATGCTTATAATTATCGGAAAATGGTATTATATTATTAACTTCTTTAATAATATCCTGACTAACATTGGGGTCAGAATTCTCATTTATTGTAACTGCAGCAGTGGTGTGAGGGATATATATCACCAGTACTCCCTCCCTTATTCCTCCCTCTTTAAGATGTTTATTAACTTCAGATGTAATATTTATAAACTCAACCTGTTTTGTTGATTTAATTTTAAATTCTTTATACATGAATATCACCTTTCCTGTTTTAATATTCGTGTTTATCTATATTAACTTTTAAAATTAACATCTAAAAAAAGTTAACCAGAGCAAAGGCCCTGGTTAATCATTTATATAAAATATTTTACTTTTCAGGTCTCATGGTCGGGAAGAGAATTACATCCCGGATAGAACTTGAATCAGTAAGCAGCATTACCAGACGGTCAATGCCTATTCCCAGTCCTCCGGTAGGAGGCATACCATATTCAAGGGCTCGAACAAAATCCTCATCCATCATCTGGGCTTCATCATCACCCGCTTCTCTCATCTTAACCTGAGCTTCAAATCTCTTTCTCTGATCTACAGGATTATTCAACTCACTGAAAGCATTGGCCATCTCCCAGCTGTTGATAAAGGCTTCAAAGCGATATGTTAAGCCGGGATTGTCTTCTTTCTTTTTGGCCAGTGGTGAAACTTCAATGGGATAGTCCATAATAAAGACAGGCTGGATTAACTTTTCTTCGACCCGTTCCTCAAAGACTTCATTTAAAACAGTACCCCAGCCAGGATTTTTATCTTCAAATTTTATCCCTATTTCAACAGCTGCTTCCTGAGCTTCTTCACCGGTAGTAAAACTATTAAAATCGACTCCAGTGTATTTCTTTACAGCATCAATCATTGTTATTCGTTCCCAGGGTTTACCCAGGTCAATCTCTGTATCATCATATGTAATTTTTGTGGTACCCAGAACATTTTTTGCAGTTTCAACAATTAAATCCTCGGTTATGTCCATCATATCATGATAATCTGCCTGAGCCTGATAGAGTTCCATTGAAGTAAATTCCGGATTGTGTTTATATGACATTCCTTCATTCCGGAAGTTACGGTTAATTTCATAAACCTTCTCAAAGCCCCCAACTATTAATTTCTTCAGATAGAGCTCAGGAGCAATTCTGAGGTATAAATCCATGTCAAGGGTATTGTGGTGTGTAATAAAAGGACGTGCTGTTGCACCTCCCGCGATAGGATGCATCATCGGTGTTTCAACCTCAATAAATCCCTCGTCATCGAGATATTCCCTGAAAAATCGGATAATTTTGCTTCTGATTACAAACGTTTCTCTGACATCGGGATTTACAATTAAATCCAGATAACGCTGCCTGTACCTCATATCTTTATCTTTTAAACCATGAAATTTTTCAGGAAGGGGTCTCAGAGATTTAGTAAGTAATTTAAAATTTTTTACCTTTATAGATATCTGGCCCCTTCGTGTCTTGAAAACTGTTCCTTCAACACCAATGATATCACCAATATCAAGCTCATTGAAAAACTCATAGTTTTCTTCTCCAACTTCATCAACTTTTATATAGAGTTGAATTTCACCTGACATATCAACAATATCAGCAAAACTTGCCTTCCCATGGGTCCTTAGAGCCATTAATCTTCCCCAGATGCTTACCTCTTGTTCTTCAAGCTCTGAAAAGTTTTCTTCAATCTCCCCGGCATGATGAGTCACTTCATATTTTTCAGCAAAGTTATTAATCCCTCTTTCAGCAAAATCATTAAACTTTTCCTTCTTCTGCTGCATGAGTTGATTAATATCTTCTAGCTCTGCATTCACTTTTTATCCCTCTATCCTTTTTTATTATTTTTATATTTTTTAATAAATAAGATTTCATACGATGTTATTCCAGAAGGCACTTCCACTTTAACAACATCTCCAACTTTATGTCCAATAATGGATTTACCAATCGGGGATTGATTGGAGATTTTATTGTTTAAAGGGTCAGCTTCAGCAGAACCCACGATAGTATAAGTAAACTCTTCCCCGCTATCCACATCCTTCAGTTTAACCGTAGTCCCAATATTTACAGTCTCGTCATTTACATCTTCATCTTTAACAATGCGGGCATTGCGGATCATGTTTTCTATTTCCTTGATCCGGCCTTCAACAAAAGCCTGTTCGTTTTTGGCATCATCGTATTCAGAATTTTCGCTAATATCTCCAAACTCTCTGGCTACTTTTATTCTTTTTGCTACTTCCCGCCTCTTGACATTTATAAGATGATCTAATTCTTTTTCTAAATTTTCACAACCCTCTTCTGTCAATAAAACTTCTTCTGCCATAATTTTACCCCTTTGCATAGAAATTTATAAATATAAATCAATAATAATAAATACTAAAGAACTGCCCCCTGCTACCGTCAATTTTGATTATAAATTATTATAAGTTAATAATCTTTCTTTGTCAAGATTATGAGCAAATTTTGTTTTCTAATTTTTAACAGCAGTGGTATTAAAATTTAATTATTCGAGGAGAAAAATTCATTTTTTTTAAAATTTCCAGATAATCACCTGGAGTCATTGATTCAGGACGCTGACCTGATAAAGCAACAAGGGTCGCTTCAATAACATTTGTACCAAATGACCTTCCATTCAGATCAGGAGTAGTTGTGACCAACATCTTAATTCCCTTTTTATTCAGGGATTCGATATTCTCCCTGGTAACTGTATTGGTTAAAATAATTTTCCCGTCCAATCTATCCGGTATATATCTGTTAATAAAATGGAAGTCACCGGCAATAATATCAGCATCCTGATAGTATTTTTCAAAATTATTTCCCACTGAAACATCCTGTTTATCTCCTGTGGGATAAATTAATTCAAAAGGTAATTTTGTAATTATCGGAGCAATTAACCGGGCAACACGATCCAGGGTCTGCAAAGAATGCAGGGCTATCGGCACTTTAAGACCAAAAATTAGATCACCAAAAACCATATCTGTTCCCATCTGGTTAAATGTTTCTGCCATACCAAATCTATCAACAGCAGATACCATTAAAACTTTTTTCCCCGAAAATGACATATCTAATTCCCGGTGCAGGTAATTAATTACCTCCCGTTCAAGTGTATTTTTAAGACCACTCCCATCTACAACAGGTGTAATTTTAACATCTTTAATTAGTTTCCTGGCATCTCTGAAACTATACCGTTTACCGGCAGAATATATG
>JADQBU010000206.1 GCA_016278435.1 Halanaerobiales bacterium | reverse complement strand
AATCCTGATATAAAGATGATAATTTTCACTGAATTTATTGAAACACAAAAATATATTATTGAATCTCTGGAGAAACTGGGTTATAAAACTGCTTATATTAATGGAAAACTATCTCTTGATGAAAAATAAAGCAGAAGAAAATTTTTAAAGAGAAAGCTCAGTTCCTGATTTCAACTGATGCCGGTGGTGAAGGTATTAATCTTCAGTTCTGTTATTATATGACCAATTATGACTTGCCATGGAATCCCATGAAGCTGGAACAGAGGATAGGTAGGATAGACCGAATAGGACAAAAAGAGGATGTCAAGGTATTTAACTTTATTTTAAAGGATTCGGTAGAAGAACATGTCAGAAGTATACTGGAAGAGAAACTGAGTATTATAAAAGAACAATTCGGAGAAGACAAATTAAGTGATATACTTTCATCCTTGCAGGATGATTATAATTTTGACCAGATTTACTTTGATGCAATTATCAATGATGAGATTGAAGAAGACAAGCTGGAAGAATTGGCACAGGAAATTTATGATAAAGCCCGGGAAATTATCAAGGAAGAGGAATTACTGATTCCTTTTGAACAAGAGAAGCAGAATCTATCTTCTCAAGATAAGAAATTAATTGATAAAGTGCCGGATCAACTCAGACAATTTACTGAAATATTTCTTTCAAATCAGGGATGAAATTAGAACAGTACAGTAATCAAGATAATTTATATTACTTCAAAAATAAATTTAAACCCGGCGAATTTAAAAATCATTTTTCACAGGTGATTTTTGATCCCCAGCTTGGGCTTGAAAACGAGGAAGCAGATTTATTCAGTTTAAATCATGAATTTATACAAGCTGCTATTGAAAAATCAAAAAGTAGTGGTTATGTAACTGCAATTAATATTGAAGATGAACGTTTTAACTGTAAAGAAGGGTTTTTATCTTTCTGGCTCTTAAAATTTGAAAATAATTATGATCTGAGAAAGAAGTATTATATTCCTGTGTTTCTGGAAAACGGTAATCGTTATAATAGAAGATTATCTGGTTTATTTAACAATATAGAGATGTTTACCAAGGGTAAACAATCATATCTTCCGGATATAGATGAGCAAGAAATTCACAATAAAGCCAGAGCAGAAGCCGAAAAAGAAGCTGAGGATATTTTCCTGAGTGAAAAATTAAAGTGGCAAAATAAATTAGAAGAACAGAAAACACAACTCAAGGAATACTATCAACAGAAAGAAAAGGCTATAAGGGAAATAAAAATTGACAATATAAGAGAAGGTAGACTGAATAAATTAGAAAGAGAATGGGCTGAAGAAGAACAAAAATTATATGATAAAGAAAAACTTTATCCCAGATTAACATGTGAACAGATAGCTTATATCAGATTCAGGTAATTAAACAATTTTATGGGGTGTATAAAAATTGTATTTAATGTATGTTGATGAAAGCGGTGACCCCGGGCTAAATAATAGCCCTACCAGGTATTTCATATTATCTTCCATGGTATTTCATGAGTTAAGATGGAATATGTTACTTGATGATTTAATTGATTTCAGAAGATATTTGCGAAACCAAAAAGGTTTAAAATTAAGAGAAGAAATACACGCTTCAGATTTTATAAATTCTCCAGGTGACTTAAGAAGAATTAAACGTCATAATAGAGTAGATATCTTGAAAAAATGTATTGACTGGATTGCTGTTCACAATGATATTAGTATCATGACTGTTTGTGTAGATAAAAAAGGAAAAACTGAAGATATTTTTGAATTAGGTTGGAAAATATTAATACAAAGATTCGAAAATACAATAAGTTATAGGAATTTTCCTGGTCCTTCAAACTCAGATGAGCGAGGTATGTTTTTACCAGATAATACTGATGGGGAAAAATTAACAAAATTAGTAAGAAGAATGCGGAGATATAACCCTATTTCAAATACTTCAAAGTATTTTAATCATGGCAATAGAAATATTCCAGTGGAACATGTTATTGAGGATCCTTTTTTAAAACACTCTTATAATTTCTTTTATATACAAATGGTTGATGTTGTTGCTTACTGTGCCCGACAGTTATACGAGCCAAACAGTTATATGAAGAAGAAAGGTGGGCATAATTTTTACTTAACCCTGTTATTAATTATAATATTACTAATAATAGCTATAATTATGGTATCCTAGAAATATAAAAAGGAACGGTGTTAACCGTTCCGGGGGAATCCTACTAGCCAGTCTAGCTGACTTTCAGATTCAACTTAATTTTAACATTATTATCTTATAATGTCAACAGTTCGGGTGATAATTATGGTTGAAAAATGGTACAAACTTTTACTTGATAAAATAGAAGAAATAAAAGCTAATATTATCCTTGTTCAGGATAATAAAGGTTTCTTTAATTCTGAAGAGTTTCTGGTAAAAGCAAAGGAGATTTATGGAAAGATACATTATTTTTCTTCAGAAATGACTTTGCGGGGTATTATACGAGATACAAAAAATAATCTTTTAATTATTTATCAAGAAAATAATTATTTGCCTAGTGAAGTAATGAATAAATATCCAGTAGTAAAACTAGATTATAATGATATTTTTCCTTTGTTTGATACAGGAGCAATAAGCTGGTTAAATGTTGATGAATTACAGGAGCTTAACCATCTTTATCAGAATAATTTAAACAGGTTTGATCAATTGTCATATTTTGAAACACTGGATTTTGTCTTAAGAAATCTTTATGATACTGATATAGACTTTTCAAATAAAGAGCAACTAACTGGTTTTTTGATAAGATATTACTTTGCCAATGATAAAATACAAGGTGCAATACAAAGCTTGATAATGGAAAAGGCCGAAGAAAATAATTTAAAATTAAATGAAATTGATAACAAGAAAAGGTTTTTTTCCTGGTTAAATCAGGAGTGGAGAAAATATTTACTCAAAAGGAATAGTTCAATAAATTTTAATAGTAGAAAAATAAAGTTTTTACTTAATGATTGTTTTGAACAGGGATTAATGGAAAGAGTTGACCTTTTAAAAGAAGAATATTATTCTGAGTTTATTATTAAAGAAACCAGAAAGAATTACTGGATTAATTCCGGCATAAAGAATCTTGATAAAGTTTCAATTAAGGATAGTTTTCATAATGAGTATCAATTATTGAAGGAATTATTAAATAAAGATTTAGAGCCGCATGAATGGGGGAATGTTGCCCGTAGCTGGGGTCATCTTCTCTATATTAAAAACACTTATCATATTGATTTTACCCTTTCTGATATTGAATTAATTATTGACAGACAATTTACTGATTTTATTGTAAATAGCTATGATGATCTGGCATATGACCAAAGATTTTATTATGCTCCTCTGAATAATAGAATTTTAACTGAGATAACAAGAAAGAATGAACGATTTGTATTAATTTGTTTTGACGGGATGAGTTTTAAAGAATGGCCAGCAGTGAAGGAATATTTAATTAATACTCTATCGGTTGATTTTAAAGAAGGTATTACTTGCTCGATGATTCCAACTGTTACTTCTTATTCGCGGAGAGCAATTTTCAGTGGTATTTTGCCTCTTGAAGATAATGAGCAAGGAAATGAGGAGAAGGCATTTAAACAATTCTTATTAGAGAAAAGTGGTTTCAAGGAAGAGGAGATATACTTTGAAAGAAAAAGAATTCCAGGAAAATTAGATTTACTGGGATATCGGTCTGCAGGTTTAATTTTTAATTTTATTGATGATTTATCTCATGGGGCTATGAATCAAAAATTGCTAATTAAAAATATTAAAGACCAACTGGAAGAAAGCAAGTTGGCACAGACAGTTAAGTATCTTTTAAATTATAATTATAAAATTTATTTTTGCTCTGATCATGGAAATTTATTTTGCGAAGGTAATGGATTTAATCCCAAAAGGCAACTTGTCGAAGATAAAGCTGCCAGAGCTGTACTATATGGTACTAAAAATCTGGCTGAAAATGAGAACTTCAGGAATAAGCTGGTATTACAATTACCTAATATACTGGGTGAAAAATATCTTGTTACTATGAGTGATAGAACCAAATTTGGTAATAGAGAGCCCGGATTTACACATGGTGGTATAAATATAGAAGAAGTAATAGTTCCATTTATAGAGGTGATATAATGAAGGGTTTTGATAGACCGGTTAAACCAGAATGGATATATAAAATTATTCAGGAGTTAGAGCTGGGTGATATAATTTATAAAAAAAGAGATAAACTTGATGATTTTTTAGTTGAACTTGATGGTAAAACCGGGAAAAGAAAAGTTATTACAGTAATTGGTCGTTATTTTCTTAAAAATATAGATAATCCCAGATCTTATAAAGTTGAAGAAAATCTAATTTTTAATATGATAAAAGATGTTGATTATCAGTCAGCAAAGCCATTAATGTTGTTTAATTTACTGGTGAAGGCACCGGTGTTACAGAAGTTTTCAAAACAAATTTTCAGTAATTATAATAATAAAGAAAAAATTGATGCCGGGTTTTTAAGAAAAAAGGCATATCAGCATATTGGGGAGAGAGATATAGCAAGAAGATCACTGAGAAATTTTTTAAGTACTCTTGTAGATTTTGATGTTTTAAAACAAGAAGGGCTGGAGGCGTTTTCCTGGAACAAAAAATTGAAAGTATGCGAAGAAAATGCTGTTAAGTTTATGAAATTATATAGTAAATACTATCTTGGATCACCACAGATTTCTTTGCTTGATCTACCTGAACATCTTTTTTATTATTTTGAGATGCCTGAACTTCAGGAACTGGCTAATAAGTATAATAATATTCACTGGCAGTATGTAAGACGAGTCAATGCTTCTTTGATT
>JADQBU010000379.1 GCA_016278435.1 Halanaerobiales bacterium | reverse complement strand
AATCTACAGCACAGGGGTATTATGAAGATGGTGTGCTGGTTTTAACCCACCGCGATAGATATAAAGAGATCAGTGCGGAAAAGATCATTGTTGCTACCGGGGCTTCAGAGAAGATGCTGCCTTTTATCAATAATGATTTACCAGGAGTGTATGGCGCCGGAGCTGTACAGACTTTGATGAATGTTTACGGTGTTTTACCGGGCAGACGGGTGTTGATGGTTGGATCGGGTAATATTGGTCTTATAGTTTCATATCAATTATTACAGGCCGGTATTAAGGTGGCAGCCATTATTGAGGCTCTGCCCAGGATTGGTGGTTATCTTGTTCATGCTGCCAAAGTTAGAAGATCAGGTATTCCAATTCTTACAGGTTATACCATTAAAAAGGCAGTTGGTTCCAAAAGGGTAGAGAAAGTAGTAATTTGCAGGCTAGATCAGGACTGGAATCAAGTAGCTGACAGTGACCTGAGCCTGGAAGTTGATACAATCTGTCTGGCGGTTGGTCTCAGGCCGCTGACCGATATTTTAATTCAGGCTGGCTGTCAAATGGCTTTTGTTCCCGAACTGGGAGGAGATGTCCCTGTAAGGGATGAAAACCTGAAGACGACAGAAAGTAAATTCTATGTAGCAGGTGATACAGCCGGGGTGGAAGAAGCAACTGCAGCTATTTTAGAGGGAGAACTGGCTGCTGTATCGTCAGCTATTGAACTGGGGTATAGCAGGAGGAGACTTGAGGGAGAAAGAAAAAACATCAAAGAAAAACTTGCCAATTTACGCCGGGGACCTGTCGGAGAAAAGATAAGAAACGGTCTGGCCCGGATTGAGGGGGTTAAAGATGCTGGAAGAGGCCGGTATTCCTACATTAAGTGACCTGGAGGCAAAGGTACCTGGCCGGGAAAGGCTAAAAAAGGGTCCTGTAGCTATCATTGAATGTTTCAGGTCAATACCCTGTGATCCCTGTTATCACAGCTGCCCGGTTAATGCTATCAAAGAATTTAGCGATATAAATGATGTACCTCAGCTTGATTTTGACCGTTGTACAGGCTGCGGGATGTGTGTTGGTCAGTGCCCGGGGCTGGCTATATTTGTGGTTGATTATACTGAAGGTATTGTCAAATTGCCATATGAATTCTTGCCGCTGCCGGAAAAGGGTCAGAAAGTTATTGCCCTCAACAGGCAGGGAAAGGAAATATGTGAGGCAGAGGTTATCAGGGTGCAACAACTGTCTATCTTCGATAAAACGGCTGTAGTCTGGCTTTTCGTACCAGAAGAATTACTGATGGAGGTCAGGAACTTTAAAATTGGGGATGAGTGATAAAAATGAGTAATATTGAAGATAAAACAATTATCTGCAGGTGTGAGGATATTACTCTGGCAGAATTAAGAGATATGATAAAAGAGGGTTTTACAACCCTGGATGAGATAAAAAGAATTTCCCGCCTGGGTATGGGACCCTGCCGGGGAAGTAACTGTCTGGAGATAGCAGCCCGGGAGATAGCCCGGATGACCGGTAGAGGACTGGCTGATATTAAGATGCCTACAAACCGGCCACCGAACTCCGGTATTAAGCTGGGGGTACTGGCAGGTGAGGAGGATGAATAAAAACACAGCAGAAGTAGTTATCATCGGTGGTGGTGTAACAGGCTGTTCTATCGCCTATAACCTGGCCCATCAGGGTTGTAGAGATGTAGTTATTCTGGAGAAAAGTTATCTTGCCAGTGGTTCTACGGGTAGGTGTGGTGCCGGCATCAGACAGCAGTGGGGAACAGAGATGAACTGTATTCTTTCCCGGGAGAGTGTTAAATTATTTGAAGAGATGAATGATACTCTAAATGTCAAAAGAGACATTGAGTTTAAACAGAAAGGTTATTTACTACTGGCTTACTCTGAGCGGGAAATGAATCAATTTGAAAAAAACCTGGCCCTGCAGAATAGTTTAGTCATACCCTCCAGAAGGGTCAGTATGGATGAAATTCGCAAGATTGTGTCCTATCTAAATCTGGAAGGGGTGAAAGGTGCAACTTTCTGCCCGACTGATGGTCATGCAAATCCCTTCCGGGTGACCCAGGCTTATGCCGGGGAAGCGGTCAGACTGGGAGCCAAAATATATACTGAAACAGAGGTTCTTGACATTAAAACCAGAGGTGGAAAAATACAGGGTGTTGAAACAGACCGCGGTTTTATCAGTACAGAAAATGTTGTTAATGCAGCCGGTGGTTATGCTTTTGCAGTCAGCAGCATGGCTGGAATAAAGCTCCCGGTTAAATCAGAGAGGCATGAAATACTGGTAACTGAACCTGTTGAACCCCTGTTAGATCCGATGGTAATGTCCTTTTCCTATAACATATATTGTCAGCAAACTCCTGAGGGGACCTTCATTATGGGCTATGGACCAGAAGATGCACCGGAAAGTTTTAGTATCAGGAGCAGTAGATATTTTTTGCGGAAAATGGCCAGTAAGGTAACATCATTATTACCAGTTCTGAGTAATCTGAGAGTTGTCAGACAGTGGGCAGGACTCTATAATATAACTCCTGATAATCAACCTATTCTGGGGGAGGTACCTGGTTTAGATGGATTTTACCTGGCTGTAGGTTTTAGTGGTCATGGATTTATGATCGCTCCTATGGTAGGTATTCTGATGGCAGAAATGATCCTGGGAAAAGATTTATCTATGGAACACAAGCTGGATCTGGGCCGTTTTGAAAGGGGGGAATTAATTCTGGAGCCTTCAGTGGTATAAAATTAACGAGTAATCTACTATACAGCTTGAATCTTGTGAAATAATTTATTTAATCAGATATGCTAGATTAAACACAATTTAATTACTTAAGAGGGTCATATATACTATTAGACAAATTTATCAAATTATAGTATAATTATATACAGACATGTACAAGTAATTTTTTTTATATAATTTTAATGTATCTGTATACAATATGTAAATACATAAAGTCGGGGTGCTTCTATGAATAATTTGCCAAAAGTAAAAGAGAATAAGAGTCTGGTTGAAAAGGCCTATGATGTCATAAAAAAAGCAATTATATGTATGGATGTAGAACCAGGTCAAGCCCTGCCGGAAGAATGGCTTGTAGAACAACTGGGTATCAGCCGTACTCCGATCAGGTCAGCCTTAAACAAACTGGCCCATGAAGAACTGGTTGATATCTACCCGGGAAGAGGTACATTTGTGGCCAGGGTGACTTATGATAATATGGTAAATACGCTGGAGGTAAGAGAAGTTCTGGAGATTCTTGCTGCCAGACTCGCTTCCAGAAACCGATCAGATACCAAAAATAGAAAGAAACTGAAGGAAGCCCTTAAGATGCAGGAAAGTATTCTAAAAACCGACCTGGATATCCAGCTTTATTTAGAATATGATAATCAGTTTCATAATACAATATCGAAACTGGCCGATAACGAGGTGCTGGAGAAACAGATTGGAGAATTAAAAGATAAATTTAACCGGTTTGTTATACTCTCGAAAAGTTTACAGGAGAAAAAACGGGCTGTTGAAGTTATCAGGGAACATAAAATGATCCTGGAAGCGATTTTGAAAGGAGATACTGAAAATGCAGTTGCGGCCATGGCAAAGCATATAAGAAATGTTAAAGCAGGAATAGAAAAAGGTTTAAAGGAATATTTAAAGGGGTGAAATTATGAAGATACCGTCAAAACGAATGGAACAGATACCTTTTTCCGGTATCAGGGTTATATTTGAAAAGGCCAGGAAACTGGAAGCAAAGGGAAGAAAAATTATACATATGGAGATTGGTAGACCTGATTTTAATACACCGGAAGGGATCAGGAAAAAAGCCAGGGAAGCCCTGGAAGATGGTTTTGTACATTATACTTCAAACTTCGGCATGGATGAACTAAGAGAGGTCATTGCTGGGAAACTCACCAGGGAAAATAATGTTCCCACAGAATATGATGAAGTAATTATAACACCGGGAGCAAGTATGGCTATTGCCCTGGCTATTTTTGGGCTGGTTGACATAGGTGAGGAGGTTTTAATTCTTTCACCCCGCTATCCAGCCTATCCCAAGCAGGTTATTATGGCAGGAGCGGTACCTGTATCGGTTCCCCTTAAGTTTGAGGATGATTTCAAACTATCTATAGACGATCTGGAAAAAAGGGTAACGGATAAAACAAAAATGTTGATTATTAATACACCAAATAATCCTACCGGGACTATTCTGGGGATGGAAGAACTGGAAAAGATAGCCAACTTTGCAAAAGAGAATGATATCCTGGTTCTGGCAGATGAATGTTATGAAAAAATTATTTATGGGAAAGAACATATAAGTCTGGCAAGCCTGCCCGGAATGAAAGAGAGAACGATCACGGTTAATAGTACTTCAAAGAGTTTTTCCATGACCGGCTGGAGGGTTGGATTTATTTCAGCACGCAAGGATATAATAAGCAATATTGTAAAGGTTCAGCAGAATTTAACAATCTGTCCTACCTCTTTTGCCCAGGCTGGCAGTATACCGGCTTATACAGAAGGGGATGGATTAATTAAGGATATGATTGAAGAATTAAAGAAGAGGAAAGAGATTGTAACATATTATCTGGATAGAGCTAGTGGAGTCGACTATGTTAAACCTGAAGGTGCATTATATGTCTTCCCTTCCATAAAAAAACTGGGAATGACATCAGCAGATTTTTGTGATTATATTTTAGAAGAAGCAGGTGTGGCAGTAGCGGCAGGTAATGATTTTGGAGACCAGGGGGAAGGATTTGTCCGGATAGCCTATACCTGTGCAACTGACGAACTGGAAGAGGGAATGAATAATTTCAAAGAAGCTGTAAATAAATTGAATTAAATTTAATAAAATG
>JADQBU010000413.1 GCA_016278435.1 Halanaerobiales bacterium | reverse complement strand
GATGAATTAACCCTGGATGACAGGTCCCGGTTGATTGCGGCTGAGATTTTAAAAGAGATCAAGAACAGGTTAAATTTTCTGGTCGATGTAGGTCTTGATTATCTGACACTGGAGCGCTCAGCTGCCAGTCTCTCCGGGGGAGAGGCTCAGCGGATCAGACTGGCTACCCAGATTGGATCCGGGCTGGTCGGTGTGCTCTATATTCTGGATGAACCGAGCATCGGTCTCCATCAGCGCGATAACGGCCGTTTATTAAATACACTGCAGCATATCCGGGATCTGGGCAATACGGTAATCGTAGTTGAACATGATGAAGAGACGATCAGATCTGCTGATCATATTATCGATATCGGTCCCGGGGCCGGTAAACATGGGGGAGAGATAGTGGCCCAGGGTGAGCTGGAAGAGATTATAAATAATGATAAGTCCCTGACCGGAAAATATCTAAAAGGTGAAATAAAGATACCGGTTCCGGATGAACGTTATCAGACCAATGGTAAGTATCTGGAGATTAAGGGTGCCCGTCAGCATAATCTTAAAAATATTGATGTACAGATTCCTCTGGGGACATTTACCTGTGTTACCGGGGTATCGGGGTCAGGTAAGAGTACTCTGATTAATATCATCCTCAAGAGGCGGTTGATGCAGCATTTCTATAAATCGACTGAACATCCCGGGGATCATGATGAGATCAAGGGTATAGATCTTCTGGACAAGGTAATTAATATTGACCAGTCTCCGATTGGTCGTACTCCGCGTTCCAACCCGGCTACCTATACGAAAATATTTGATTATATCCGTGATGTTTTCGCAAAAACACCGGAAGCACGCCGCCGTGGTTATAAAAAGGGCCGGTTTAGTTTCAATGTCAAAGGGGGCCGCTGTGAGGCCTGCCAGGGGCAGGGGATTAACGAGATTGAGATGCATTTTCTGCCTGATGTTTATGTAGTATGTGATGTCTGTGAAGGCAAGAGATATAATCGTGAGACCCTGGAGATAAAATATAAAGGGAAGACGATTGCTGATATTCTGGAGATGACGGTAGAGGAAGCCCTGGAGTTTTTTGCTAACATTTCTCCCATCCAGAGGAGGTTGGAGACCCTGGCTGATGTGGGACTGGGGTATATAAGACTGGGACAGCCGGCAACAACCCTTTCCGGTGGTGAGGCCCAGCGAATCAAGATTGCCACTGAACTGGGTAAAAGAAGTACAGGCCGTACTCTCTATATTCTGGATGAACCTACAACCGGTCTCCATTTTGATGATATTCGCAAACTGCTGGAAGTTCTACACCGGCTGCGGGAAGGTGGAAATACAGTTATCGTAATAGAACATAACCTTGATGTCATCAAAGCAGCTGATTATTTAATCGACCTCGGTCCAGAGGGTGGTTTCCGGGGTGGAGATGTTATTGCTACCGGAACTCCGGAAGAGGTGGCCCAGGCGCCAAAATCATATACTGGCCGGTTTCTTAAACAGATCCTGTAGTAATAAAATTTATCTTATAAGACTAACAATTATGTTCAATTAAAAATGGTGATTATTATGAATAAACAGCTCAGAGCTCAGTTAAATGAAACCCCGGACCTCCCCGGGGTCTACTTAATGAAAGATGAAGCCGGAGAGATAATCTACGTGGGAAAGGCCAAGTCCCTGCGTAAAAGAGTCCGGTCCTATTTTCGTTCAGGTAATCATACCTATAAAACAAGGGTAATGGTAGAGCATATCGATGATTTTGATTATATCATTACCGACACCGAGGTTGAAGCCTATATCCTGGAGGCCAACCTGATCAAGAAGAACCAGCCCAAGTTTAATATCAGGCTTAAGGATGATAAGACCTATCCCTATATCAAGGTAACTCTGGGTGAGGATTTTCCCCGGATCTATAAAACCCGGATTGTAAAAAAAGACGGCAGCCGTTATTTCGGTCCTTTTGCCAATGTCGATGCCATTTATAAAACGATAGATGTACTCAAGGATTTATTTATGCTCAGGGGCTGCAAGAAGGATTTGAAGAGCGAGAAGCCGGAAGAGAGGCCCTGCTTAAATTATCATATCGATAAGTGTCTGGGCCCCTGTATTGGTAAAATCGATGTGGAAGATTACCGGCAGCTGGTCGACCGGGTCTGTCTTTTCCTTGCGGGACAGCAGGATGAATTAATCGGCAGGGTAAAAAACTTGATGGAGGCAGCGGCCCGGGAGAAGAACTTTGAAAAAGCGGCACGTCTGCGGGACCAGATGCAGGCCCTGCAGGAGATTTCCAAACAGCAGAAGGTAATGTCGGATAAAAGCCTGGATCAGGATGTGATAGGTTTAATCCAGGGGGAGGAAGGTTCTGCCTGTGTCCAGCTCCTTCTGATCAGATGTGGCCGTTTAATCGGTCAGGAATATTTTCTGATGGAAGGCTCTGAGGATGAAAGCCGGGAAGATATAATGGGGTCATTTCTACAGCAGTATTATGAACAGGCTCCACAGGTGCCGGATGAGATTCTGCTCAATACTACTATCAAACAGGAAGAATTACTCCAGGAAGGTTTAAAACAGAGAACTGGACGCAGGGTTAAGATTCTCTACCCGGAACGGGGTGAAAAAAAACGCCTGCTGGGGATGGCTGAGCAGAATGCTGAAAAGAATCTTAAGAAGGAAGAGATTAAGCTCAAGTATGAAAGGGAGAGGAAAACAGGGGCCCTGAATTCACTGCAGGAATACCTGGAAATGGAGAAGAGGCCTGATTATATTGAAGGCTTTGATATTTCCAATATTCAGGGAACTGACCCGGTGGCTTCTCTGGTTGTATTCAAAGGTGGGGTGCCATCCAAAAAAGACTACCGTCGTTTCAAGATAAAAACGGTTGAGGGCCCTGATGATTTTGCCATGATGGCAGAGGTGGTTGAGAGAAGATATGACCGACTGCTGGCAGAAGAGAGTAAATTGCCAGATTTAATCCTTATCGATGGCGGCAAGGGACAGCTGAATAAAGTTTGTGAGGTTCTGTCAGAAATGGGTCTGGAAAATCAGATGGTAATCGGTCTGGCTAAAAGGGAGGAAGAGATCTTTATCCCGGGTAAGAGTGAACCACTGCTCTTATCTCACAGCTCACCGGCCTTACACTTACTCCAGCGTGTCCGTGATGAGGCCCACCGTTTTGCTGTCAGTTATCACCGCAAACTGCGTTCACGCCGTCTTACACACAGTATGCTCGATGATATACCGGGGGTCGGTCCGGTCAGAAGGCAGTCCCTTTTACAGCATTTCGGATCTCTTGAAAAGATCAAGAATGCCAATATCAGTCAGTTGAAAGGGGTTGAGGGAATCAGCGCTAAAACAGCCCGGAAAATTTATGATTATTTAAGGGAACATACCAGGGCCTTTTAATTCTGTTTTTTTATAAAACAGGAGGTAGGTTGGTCTTTTATTATAAAACAGGAGGTAGGAGAAATGTTTGCAATCCTTGCTGCTCTACCGATTATTGTTGTCGGTGTTTTGATTATTGGTTTTATGTGGCCTTCCAGTAGAGCAATGCCCCTGGGATGGATTACAGCGGTAATAACGGCTGTCCTGGGCTGGAAAATGCCGGTCCGGAAGATAGCTGCAGCAACATTGGGAGGGGCGATCAACGCCCTTGATATTCTACTTATAGTCTTCGGTGCTCTTTTAATATTACAGCTTATGAAAAAGAGCGGTGGTCTATATGGTATATCACGTTCCATGGCCAGGATTTCCGATGACCGCAGGATTCAGGTAATTATTATTGCCTGGTTGATGGGGGCCTTTTTTGAAGGTGCAGCTGGGTTCGGCACACCGGCAGCTGTCGCTGCTCCCCTGCTGGTTGGTCTGGGATTTCCACCTCTGATAGCTGTTATTGCAGCTTTGATAGCAGATAGTGCCTCTGTGACTTTCGGAGCTGTTGGTGTACCTGTCTGGGGTGGTTTCGCTGCTTTAAAACCGGCAGTTATTCCACTTTTACAGAATAATGGAATCAGTAATTTCACAGAGTTTCTCCATAGTATCGGTGCTTTTGCTGGTTTACTTCATTTTCTGGTCGGGATGTTTGTACCCCTGGTGATCGTTGCCGTTATGACAAAAATTACAGAAGGTTCCTACAGTAAGGGGCTGAAAATATGGCCTCTGGCTTTACTGGGCGGTTTTCTCTTTACTTTCTTTGAAATGTTGATTGCAGTCCTGGTTGGTCCCGAATTACCGAGTTTACTCGGTTCACTTATTGCCCTGACAATCTTTGTCTTTATAATTTCCAGAGGATATCTTGCACCCGGGGAAAAATGGGATTTTCCACCACATGAGGAGTGGGAGGATGAATGGGAAGGTGAAATTAGAGCCGGAGAGGATAAAGACTCTATCAGAGGAGATATAAGTGTGGTTAAAGCCTGGTTACCCTACATACTGATTGCCTTGATTTTACTACTGGGCCGGCTTGAATTTCTGGGATTAACCCCTTTTCTTAAATCATGGAATATTACCTGGAATAATATTCTGGGAACAGATATCGGCAGGGGAATAACACCTTTATATAATCCCGGCATTTTCCCCTTTATATTTATTGCTCTTTTGATTCCGGTAATCTACAGACTGGAAGGGAGCAAAGTAAAGGAAGCCTGGCTAGATACCCTGCAGATGGTCAAACCGGCAGCTGTAGCTCTGCTCTTTACCCTGGCCATGGTCTATATCATGATGCATTCCGGCGGGGGAGGAATAGATTCGATGATGATTATTATGGCCCGGGCTGCTGCCGGAATTGCAGGCAGGGTCTGGTATCTGGTGGCTCCTCTGATAGGTATTCTGGGAGCTTTCATTTCCGGGAGCAATACTGTTTCCAATATTATGTTCGGACCCT
>JADQBU010000169.1 GCA_016278435.1 Halanaerobiales bacterium | reverse complement strand
AATATCGGGGCTAGTCTCATAAAATCATGGTGCGAAAGGCGGGACTCGAACCCGCACGGGGGAAGCCCACTAGATCCTAAGTCTAGCGCGTCTGCCAATTCCGCCACCTTCGCACATAATTATACCGCCTCTTATAAAGCAAGTATAATGTTAGCATATCATTTGTTTCTTGTCAAGTGATAAGTTACAAGACTACATTCCCAGGTAGGCCTTTTTTACCTCCTCACTTTCCAGTAACTCCTGACTTGTACCGAAAGTGATAATTCTTCCTGTCTGTAAAATATATCCCCTGTCTGCCATTTCCAGGGCTTCCTGCACCTTCTGTTCAACCATTAATATTGTAATCCCCTGCTGGCTGATCTCTTTTAGAATAGCTAATACTTTCTCAACCAGTATGGGCATCAAACCCAGAGATAGCTCATCAACCATCAAGACCTTCGGCCTGCACATTAAACCCCTGGCAATTGCCAGCATCTGCTGTTCACCCCCGCTTAAGGTTTCTGCTTTCTGGTTTTCCCGTTCTTTAAGCCGGGGAAAGATGCGGTAAACTTCTTTAAGTGTCTCGTCAACCTTTTCCCGGGAATCTATCGTATATGCTCCGATCATTAGATTATCCAGAATCGACATCTTACCAAATACATGCCTGCCTTCCGGTACATGACTGATTCCTCTTTTAACCAGTTCATAGGCAGGTAGATTATCAATCCGCTCACCCATAAACTCTATTTCACCGGCCATCGGTTTTATTAATCCCGATACAGTTCTCAAAATAGTCGATTTGCCGGCACCGTTGGAGCCTACGATTGAAATAAGTTCTCCTTCATTTATCTCAAATGATACATCAAAAATTACAGGCACACCATCATAACCGGCTTTAATATTTTTTACTTTTAGCATGATAACCTTCCCCCAGATAAGCTTTAATTACCTCATCATTATTTGCCACTATATCAGGCTTATCTTCTATTAATTTTTCCCCGGCATTGAGAACTACTATCCGGTCTGATATAGGCATAATTGCTTCCATTATGTGTTCAACTATCAGGAGAGTAATTCCTTCTCTCTTTATCTTCAAACAGAGCTCCATCGCTTCCCTGATCTCAGTTTGATTCAGTCCTGCCATGGCCTCATCCAGCATTAACATTTCCGGCCTTGTTGCCAGTACCCGGGCAATCTCCAGCCGTTTTCTGTCAGCAATTGTAAGACTATTACCGGGCTGTTCTGCCTTTTCTCTGAGATTTGTCAATTCCAGTATTTCATCGGCAACTTCCTCTGCTTCTTTGAGGCGGTTAGTATGCAGAAAAGCTCCAGTCATAACATTCTCTCTAACAGTAAGTTCTTTGATAGTTTTAACAATCTGAAAGGTCCGGGTCAACCCCTGTTTACAGATCCTGTCCGGAGCCATATTGGTAATATCTCTACCCCTGAAAAAAACCTGACCCCCATCAGTCTTATACATGCCTGTAATACAATTAAACAGAGTAGTTTTGCCTGCACCATTAGGTCCAATTAACCCCACAATTTCACCTTTATTAACATTAAAACTTACATCATTATTAGCCAGTAGATTTCCAAATTTTTTGGTAATACCCTTAACCTCTAGCAGGGGTTCTTTCATCCTCTTCAACCCCTTTCTGCCTGATATTTTGAATTAAACCAACAAGGCCATGGGGCTGGTAACAGGCAATAACTACAACCAGCAGACCAAATATAATCAGATCCAGACCCATGCCTGTACCACCAAATATAATTCTTGTATATTGAGAAAGCGGAATCAGTATCGCCGCTCCAATAATCGGGCCAAATATGTTACCCAGACCACCCAGAACCGTTAGTAGTACAATCTGCATGGATATACTCAATGGGAAGACCATAAAAGGGTCGATATACATTACATACTGGGCATAAAAACCTCCCAGAATGGCTGTCAGAAAAGCACTGATTCCCATGGCATACAGCTTATATCTGGTAGTATTTATACCCAGGGCCCGGGCAGCTTCATGACTTTCACGAATAGTCTTTAAATAAAAACCCATCTTCGAACTTTCCACCAGATAGGTGATAATGAGGACAAAAACAAAAAGGGCAAAAATTATATAAAAATAGGCCAGTTTATTCCGGGGATGAAACTGCATATTTAATAAACCCCGTTCTTTCATCGGAATCATGATTCCGGTCGCTCCTGCAACATAATCCCAGCTGACAAATACCTGCAGAATAATCTCTCCAATGGCCAGAGTAGCAATAGCAAAGTAATGTCCCGATAATTTAAAAGCGGGATAACTGACAATGCTTGCTACCACCAGGGCGATAATACCTCCTGCCAGCAGTCCATACCAGGGTAGAATCCCAAACTTCCAGACAAAAACAGCAGATGTATAGGCCCCGATACCAAAAAAAGCGGCATGACCGAAAGAAGTCTGACCGGCATAACCTGTTATAATATTCCAGGCTTCACCCAGTCCAGCAAAGAGCACAAACAGAATCATGATATGTCTAAAATTATTACTCTTGATTGCAAGTGGAAGGAGGGCAATTACAATCAATAAGATGAATAGAATCTTCTTTTTATTCATGATTACCACCCAAATAAACCTTTTGGTTTAAATTGAATTACTATCAGATAAATCAAAAATACAATTGCATATTTAAACTGGGTACCCAGAAAATATCCCCCCAGGGCTTCGGTTAATCCAATAATAAGCCCTCCATATAAAGCACCCATAATATTACCAAAACCACCGAGAGCAACTATGACAAAAGCCAGCAGCCCATACATTAAACCTGATTCAGGGTAAATGCTGTAAAAGGTTGACATGAAAGCACCGGCAATCCCGGCTGCCGCCCCAGATATTCCAAAGGTCAGGGCATAAATCTTTTCTGTATTAATCCCCATCAGCTGGGCCGTCGCCTTATCCTGGGCTGTAGCTTTAATAGCTTTACCTGTTCTGGTCTTCTCGATAAAATAATAGATAACAAAGACCATAATAATACTTCCAATTGAGGCCACCAGTTTAGGCATACCGATAATAATTGTTCCCAGTTCTATCTTTTTATCAACAACTATACTCTCATTGATAAAGCGGCTGTTGGGTGAAAATAGAAATTGAGCTGTATTACGGAAAAAAAGGCTTAGACCAAAAGTAGCCAGTAATGCCACCAGTGCCGGGGCATTAATTACTTTTTTAACCACCAGTTTATAGGTTAAATAACCAATAATATATAAGGTAAAAGCTGCAATTGGTAAGGAAATAAGTGGATCAAGGTGAAGTAGACTGTATAACCAGAAAGCCGTATACATACTGAGCATCAGGTACTCACCATGGGCAAAATTAATAATATCCAGTACACCCCAGGTCAGGGTTAATCCCACCGCAACCAGGGCATAGATGAAACCCATCAGGAGACCGCTTGTTATAACCTGTGCAACCATCATTTTCCTCCTTTATTAGCAAAGTTAAGAGAGCCGGGGCTAAATTCAACATTTAACCCCGGTTTGTTAATCTATCATTTAAAAATTTACCTATTATCCCAGGCAGGTATATCAGGTACAGGTTCTGCAGTCTGAGATTCCGGCGGATAGACCGTTTCATACTGCTGATCAAGGACCTGGGTCATAACAGAGGCTGAATATTTATTCTGTCCATTTTCATCAAATTCAACTTTACCTGTCATAAAATAAGGGGCAGCGAAAGTAGCTTCTTTCAGCACTTTCTGGATGGCATCGGGGTCGGTTGAACCGGCCCGGTTGATAGCTTCGGCAATTATCATTGCTGAAGAGAAGTCTTCCAGTGAAGGTCCATCAAAATCTGTCTCAGATTTTTCTTTATACAGGGCATTTATTTTCTTAAGGACATCTTTCTGTTCTATGAGAGCAGGAATTGTAGCATTTGTCCCTGAGAAATAATTCGCATCTTTACCCAGATTGACAATAAACTGCGGATCCTGGAAACCTCCACAGTAACTTAATACAGCTTTTGGTGCAACCTCAAATTGCTTATATTTCTTAACAAACTGGGTCATATCACCGATGTATGAAGCATGGAAGATAACATCAGGGTCGGCTGCTTTAACCTTCTGGACCTCAATATCAACATTGGAAAGGTCTCCTGGATATCTGACATCAACAACCTTTTCATAACCCTGAGCTGCATATTTATCTTCCAGCCATTTATCAACCATCTGAGCAGCGTGAACACCATACTCATTATCTATATACACAACTCCTACAGTTTTAATCCCGGCATTATAATTTTCATTTAAGAAATTTAAATAAGTAAAGAAGTAATCAGTTTCCATATCATCATGAGGTGCAATCCGGAAGAAATAGTTTAAACCTCTCTGGGTTAAAGCAGCAGAACTTGATGAACCGGCGACAAAAGGCACTCCATACATCTCAGCTACCTGGCTGGCCGGCTTGGTCGATGAACTATGGTAACAGCCGATTAAACCTGAAACATCCTCATTCTGAATTAATCTCTCTGCTTCTGATTTAGCAATACTGGGATTAGCCTGGTGATCCCCAAAAACAAATTCTATCCTGGCTCCACCAAGACCTGGTAATCCTGCCTGTTTTGCTAAAGGAAGGTCTATATCGGGATATTCTCCATTAATTATCTGTTCTGCTGTTTCCACAGCATATTTTAATTTAACCCCGGTGGCAGCAGCCTTTCCTGTCAGGGGAAAGATTGCACCCACCTTAACTATCTCAGCAGCATAGACCGATCCGGCCATCAGACCAAAAACCATTAAGAACGACAACAGCAGTAATAGATACTTCTTCATACATAATCCTCCTATTATAGATTTTTTTGTTATATATTTATATTTCCTTATTTATACATTAATACCTTTTTTTAGATAACAAA
>JADQBU010000345.1 GCA_016278435.1 Halanaerobiales bacterium | reverse complement strand
TGCTAATTTCACCGGTCTTACCTGAGTATGGATTACTTCCCTCTAAGGGTTTAAATGTTCCTTCTCCCCCGGTAGAAAACGAAGTATGGCTATATTTACCTTTGTATCCCCCACCATTATCCAGAATTGCCTCTTTAACGGCTTCTGCTGACTCAACAGGTATAAAGACTACTAATTTATAATAAGATTCTTTCTCACTTACCTGCAGAGGCTCTATATCTTCAATTTCCAGTAAGCCGGCTAAATAATCATTTAAACCACCTGGAGCAATATCAAGATTTGTATGAGCAGAATATAATACTATATTATTTTTAATAGCTTTCATAACAACTTTCCCTGTCTGGGTTTGATTATGAATTGACTTAAGACCATTAAAAATAAGCGGGTGATGAGAGATAATCATCTCACACCCCTTCTTTAAAGCTTCATCTAACACCGCTGGGAGTATATCAAGAGTAATTAATACTCTTTTAACTTCCTGGTTAAAATCACCAGTCTGGATACCACAATTATCCCAATCACAGCTGTATTTTCCCGGAGCCAGTTTTGCCATCAATGAAATTATCTGATTGACATCTGCCATAATATTCTCCCTTCTATTATAATATTCTTAAGTTTTAAAATGGTGATAAAAAACAAAAACCTTGTTCGCGTTAAGAACAAGGTAATAATATGTCAGACAAGCTCTTAATTAAAATATGAGCTTATACAGACCGGTAAATTTAATCTAAATAATCCTTTAACTGCTTACTCCGGCTGGGATGGCGTAGTTTCCTCAACGCTTTTGCTTCTATCTGCCTGATCCGCTCCCGGGTAACACCAAACTCCTTACCTACTTCCTCCAGGGTTCTGGGACGGCCGTCTTCAATCCCGAATCTCAATTCAAGCACCCTCTTCTCTCTGTTAGTCAGGGTATCAAGAACATCATCTAGCTGTTCTTTTAAGAGAATAAATGAGGCCGCCGAAGCCGGTGCCGGTGCATCTTCATCTTCTATAAAATCTCCCAGATGGCTGTCTTCTTCTTCACCTATCGGTGTTTCCAGTGATACCGGTTCCTGGGCTATTTTCATAATCTCTCTAACTTTATCTGCAGACATATCCATTTCTTCTCCAATTTCTTCAGGAGTAGGTTCTCTTCCTTTATCCTGGAGTAACTGTCTAGATACCCTTATCAACTTATTAATTGTTTCTACCATATGAACTGGTATACGAATAGTTCTGGCCTGATCTGCAATAGACCGGGTTATAGCCTGCCGTATCCACCAGGTAGCATAAGTGCTAAATTTGTACCCTTTAGTATAATCAAACTTTTCAACCGCTTTCATTAATCCCATGTTTCCTTCCTGGATCAAATCAAGAAACAACATGCCTCTCCCGACATATTTTTTTGCAATACTTACCACTAATCTTAAATTGGCTTCAACCAACTGTCGTTTGGCTTCTTCTTCACCCTTTTCCATTCTTTTAGCAAGATCAACTTCTTCTTCTGCAGTCAGGAGATCTACTTTACCTATTTCTTTTAAATACATACGAACAGGGTCATCTATTCCAACCCCCTGGGGCACACTCAAATCAAGCCCGCTATCATCATCTTCTTCTTCTTTATCTTCTTTATCTTCTTTATCTTCGACTATGTCAATATCAGCATCATTAAAGATATCATAAATTTTTTCTATATCTTCAGAATCCAGCTCTATATCCTCCAGAGCATCCATAATTTCCTCATAGGTTAACTTACCGTCTTCTTTACCTTTAGAAAGTAATTTTTTAACTTCTTTGATTTTTCCCGGATTAATGTCATTTTCAGCCATCATAATCCCTCCTTTCCCTGATCAATAGACAAACGATGAAAATCGACCAAAAAATTATTCAATCTGTCAAGATTAATTTTTCTATCTTCTTCCAGAGCATGAAATAAACTCAACTTTTTCCCACATCTATTGTATTCTTTAAGTTTTCTAACCCAGCTTTTGAGCATATTTTGAGAAATATCCATCTTTTCCATAACAGTAATCTCCATAAACCTCTTTTTTATTTTTTCTTCTTCAAAACTGGCCAGTAGCTCCTGCAGATTTTTGCTGCTTTCTGACCATAATTTTTCTGCAAGTCTATTATATTTACCCTTGAAATCCCCAGGGTTTAACTCTTCTATAATAAAACCCCTGTATCCAGGATAATCAATAAAAGCTTTTAATATTTTTGCCTCTAACTTATTTATACTAACTGGAATATTTGTCTTATTAGTATTTTTAGTATATCTATTTCTATAATTTTTATCCTTTTTATTCATTTTTTCAACTTCGCGCCGGAGAAGTCCGGCATTTATTTCTATTTTTGTACTAACTCTTTGAGTATATACTTCTCTTTCAACTGGATCACTAATTCCAGCCAGTAATTTGATCAGTTTTCGAGATAATTCCACTTTGATATCGGAATCATTAAAATTATTTTTACCAACTATTTGATTTATTTTGTAATCAATAAGACCTGGTGCATCTTCCATCAATTCAGTAAATTTTTCTTTTCCCTCCTGATTGATAAAATCATCTGGATCTTTATCAGCTGGAAGCTGAATAACTTTCACATTTAATCCGGCATTTTTCAAAATTTCCAGACCTCTTACAGTTGCTTTGCCGCCAGCAGTATCAGCATCATAGGCTATATAAACAGTAGATACATATCTATCCAGTAACTTAGCCTGTTCCAGAGTCAATGAAGTACCAAGTGAAGCAACTGCATTTTTTAAACCTTGCTTATGAGCCCTGATAACATCCGTATAACCTTCCATGATTATAGCACTGTCGGTCCGCCTCAATTCCTCCCGGGCCCAGTTTAGACCATATAGATTTTTACTCTTATTAAAAATAATTGTTTCGGGTGAGTTCAGATATTTAGGCGAATTTTTAACATTACTATCAACAATTCTAGCTCCAAAAGCAATAACTTCATCTCGAATATTAAAGATGGGAAAGATTATACGGTTCCTGAATCTATCATAAATACTATTATTCTTTCCAGTCAAAACCAGACCTGCTTCCAGTAATTCGCTGCGCTCATATCCTTTCCTGGAAAGAAAATTTATCAAGGAGTCCCATCTATCTGGAGCAAATCCCAGATAAAATTTTTTTAAATCTTCCTCCATAAACCCGCGGTTATTTAAATAGACTACTGCCTTCTCTGCTACATCTTCTTCCAGTAAAAGATAATTATAAAATTTTGCAGCCAGTTGATTTATCTCAAAAATCTTTTCCCGGCGGTCATCTAATCTTTTCTCATATTTACTGCGATTCGGGAGTTCAAGACCGGCCCGTCCTGCCAGTAATTTTAAGCCTTCAAAAAACGTTATATTCTCAATTTCCATCAAGAAACTATAGACATCTCCTCCGGCTCCACAGCCAAAACAATAATAAAACTGGTTCTGGGGATTTACAGTAAAGGAAGGAGTTTTCTCCTGATGAAAGGGGCATAGCCCTTTGTAATTTTTACCGGTTCTCTTCAACTCCAGATATTCCGAAATTACTTCAACTATATCAATATTTTGTTTTACTTCTTCTGCAAAATCCTGGGAATATGCTGGCATATCATCCCTTCCTATATAGTTATTCTTCAAAACCCCAAAAATTCCTGCACCAAATATTTATGACACCTTTATCAACAATTCACTAAATAATACGAAAATCCTGCAAAAATTTTAAATTAATTTTTTAATACCCAGGGACTCGGTATCAGAAGATCTCTGCCTCTATTTATCGCATATCGGTCTGACATGCCTGCAATATAATCGATGACCATTTGATCAAGGTTAGAGCTTTCTTCCTTCAATTTAAACTCCTCTGGTATTTCATCTGCATTCTCTTGATAATATTCATATAAACTATTAATCAATCTCTGAGCTTTTGATTCTTCTTTTTTGGCCAGAGAACCAATATAAACCATATCAAAAAGAAATTCTCGTAGATTATTTGTAGCTTTTTCGATAACTGGGTCCCGTAATATCTCTGTTTTATTTAAACTCGAGTTGATCATATCCTTAACCATGGTATCGATTCGTTCTGAATGGTTGTCTCCTAATATATTTATAGATTCAACCGGTAATTCCTCTTTTTTTATAATTCCAGCCCTCAGGGCATCATCTATATCATGATTAATATAAGCTATGCGGTCAGCGATTCTAACTATCTTGCCCTCCATTGTTTCGGGTAATTTATCTCCAGTATGATTTAAAATTCCATCTCTGACTTCATAAGTTAAATTTAACCCTTTCTTCCCCTTTCTTACTTCCAGGAAGTCAACTACCCTCAAACTTTGTTCATTATGGCTAAATCCACCTCGACATATACTATCTAATGCCTCTTCCCCGGCATGTCCAAAAGGTGTATGTCCAAGATCATGTCCCAGGGCAATGCCCTCAGTTAAATCTTCATTTAGCATCAAAGCCCGGGCAATTGTACGGGCAATCTGGGAAACTTCTAAAGTATGTGTTAATCTTGTTCGATAATGGTCTCCCTCAGGTGAAATAAAAACCTGGGTTTTATGTTTTAATCTTCGAAAAGCCTTGGAATGTATGATTCTATCCCTGTCTCTCTGGAAATCAGTCCTGATATCACAGGGTTTTTCCGGTTTCCTGCGACCTCTTGTTTCCCTGCTTTTAGCAGCATAATCAGACAAATAATCCAGTTCAAACTCTTCTCTTTTTTTTCTAATCTCCATTTTGATACCCCTCATTTTCCCGCTCTTAATCTATAAAAAACTTGCTGGCTGCGGAAATACATGCGTTCAGGTTAAATAGATAAAGAAGAGCCCATACAGACCTGCATGGACTCTCCCAGAACAATCCAACAAAAAACTATTCTTCCTACATCTTATCTGGGATTTGCTAACTCAGCCTGAGCT
>JADQBU010000340.1 GCA_016278435.1 Halanaerobiales bacterium | reverse complement strand
ATTAAACAGTATAACTGTGGTTCATTCTCCTCAGCGCCCATCACATGAGGAATCAATAACTAAATAATTTTCACTAATCCTTATCCTCCTGAATATTATAATACAAATTTATCAGGAGGGTATTTCTATGGTAGAAAGACATAAAAGAGTTATTAATAAGTATAAAAATAGACTGTTTCGTCTCCAGCATGTTATAGGTGTGGGGTATGGAATTAAGGAAAAATCAGGGGAAAGAACTGGTGAAGAAGCCATAATTATTATGGTTGACAAAAAGATGCCGAAGGAAAATTTACACAGAAAAGATTTAATACCGTTAAAGCTCCATGAATATAAGACTGATGTTCAGGAACTGGGATATATCCAATTTCTACAGGCCAGGACGACCAGGGTGCGTCCAGCTCAACCCGGGGTGAGTGTGGGTCATTATGAAGTAACTGCCGGTACACTGGGAGCTATTGTAAACGACATAAAAACCGATCAGCCATTGATTCTTTCCAACAATCATGTGCTGGCCAATAGAACTAATGGCCATGACGGGAGGGCAAAAGTGGGGGATGAAATACTACAGCCGGGAGTATATGATGATGGGAAAACCCCCGATGACCTTATCGGTCATCTGGAGCGGTTTATTCCTTTGAATAGTAATATTGATAGTACTACCTGTCCAATAGCAAGTGAAGTAGAAAGAATAGCTAATAATTTTCTGCATTCTCTTCGGCCGGATTATGACTTGAAACTCTTTAAACAAACTGTGGGAAATAAAGTGGATTGTGCTCTTGCTAAACCAGTCAACAACGATATGATTAATTCGAATGTGCTGGGAATAGGAAAAGTCAAGGGAGTTACTGATCCAGAAATTGACATGGAAGTAATAAAAAGTGGCCGTACCAGTGGAGTAACCACCGGTAAAATTAAGTCAATTCACAGTACTGTTCAGGTTAATTTAAGTGAAAATGAGGTTGCTACATTTACAGATCAATTTATAACTGAGCCAATCTCAAAAGCAGGTGACAGCGGTTCACTTGTTCTGGACCGGCAAAATAGGGCTGTTGGTCTTCTGTTTGCCGGGTCAGATCAGGCGACTATCTGTAATGATATAAAGAATGTAATGGAGGCCTTATCCATAGAATTTTATTAGTGGATAACAGGTTTTTCATATGAATAAATTACTTTTTCATTAACCCTGACAATGATCTTATCATCTATAGATTTAAGGATAGCCAGAATAGTCATCAGGTCCCCAAATTCCATATCAGGGGTCACAGAGAGAACTTCTTTACCGGCAGCTGTCTGGTAGAAGTTGAGTAGTTCATTATAAAATCCTCTATCAGGTTGGTAAGGAATTCTTCTGCTGCTACCATTATTATAGGTAACATTTATTATACCACAGGCGCTTTCTTCCAGATAGATCATTCCCTTATCTCCAAAAATTCTTAGACCAATTAAAGGACGCTGCATTTCCTTGCCTGTACAGAAAAATGAGTAGTTTCCAATCACACCACTTGTAAATAAGATATTGCTTTGAATTACAGAGTAGGGGCTGAAATCCTTAATATTATTCTGGGCAAATCCCTGCACATATTCGACTGCACCGAAAATATGTCTGAGGCCGGCTAGATCATGGATACCTGTATCCATAAAAGCCCCACCCTGAAAATCAGGATACTGGCGCCACTCTCTGGCAGCAAATTTATCTTTCAACATATCCCGGGGAAAATCGATTACTTTATTTTTTATAAAGTAATTGATTTCACCTATTTCTTTATTCCGGACCAGGTCTCTGATAATATTTATTTCTTCATTGTAGCGGTAATTTTCAGCTATCATGATAGGTATATTATATTTTTCCGGTAATTCTCTGACTGCTTCAGCCTGTTCTTTTGTTGCGGCCAGAGGTTTTTCACATATTATGGGCTTGCCAGCCCCGGCAACCGCTTCAGTTGTTTCGAAATTAATTTCAATAGGCACCATGATATCAAATGCATCAAGATCATCCCGTGTGATCATCTCTTGAAAATCATAATAAATATCTCTGGACTTCAGGTTAAGGATTTCTCCCCAGTAGTCGGCTTTACTGTCATCAGCATCACAGATTGCAGCAATTTTAAATTTGTCTCTCAGTTCCTGATAGGCGGGAAGATGTAATCTGGCAAATGCCATTCCTGTTCCAATGATTCCCATGCGAATTTTTGTCATTTATAATCTCCTTTTTGTTTATTTTTTAATTATCTTTTTCTAAAGGAGATATATTTATTCATAATTAAATTAATGGCTTATATGAAATTAACCGCAGTAAATGTTATTTACCGCGGTATAATTATCATCTCTAATTAAATTATATTATAATTATTAATTGCTTAAATCTTCCATTGCCTTTCTGGGGGCGGTAAAAGCACCCTGCAGTCCTTCTGCAGTGGCAGATAGCATGTTGATTATCTGGTTAACTTTATTTACCTGGGAATTTAGTAGTTCAAAATGAGGTTCGAAAGTTTTACTGTTGCCTAAAAAGAGCATGATAAGAATCAGGAACAGAATGAATTCAAAACTACCTATTCCCGTTTCAGTTGTTTGGTCATCAGCCAAAATGATTCACCTCCCCTTATCTTTTGTAAATATTATACGCCCAGTAGGGGGAAACCGTTACAGTTGATTCAGGAACATATTTATAATTCGATTAATATAATATAGTTAGTAGATAAATTGGGGGGGAGGAAATCATGTTAAAATTAATAATCTTATTTACAGTAATTCCTTTATTTGAACTGGCTACATTGATTAAAATTAGTGATTTTTTTGGGATGGTTTATGCAATATCTCTGGTTGCTGTTACCGGTATTCTGGGAGCGGCTATGGCAAAAAGACAGGGAATGAATGTTGTCAAAAGAATCAAGGATTCATTAAATAATGGGATGATGCCTGCAGATAGTTTAATAGATGGGATGTTGGTCTTAATGGGAGGTGTTATGTTGATCACTCCTGGCCTGTTAACTGACCTGGGGGGATTTGCCTGTATTATTCCTTTTACCCGGGGGAAAATTAAGGTACTGGCCCAGGATAGATTCAATAAAATAATATCAAGCGGAAAATTCCAGTTTTCTACAGATGATAATAGTGAGACCCGGACTGTAGATATTGTCAAAGATGAAGATGAGAAGATATAAAAAAAGGCCCCTTCCGGGGCATAATTTTTATGGATTATTGATATCTGTATTTCTGTCATCTTCGGAATCCTGGCTGTTAGAAGCATGAAGTAAAGCATTTGTAACTGCCTCTTTATACTTTTCACTTGAACTGGTAGCACCGGAATAGGAATCTACATCAGCAGAATCATGCTCTACAAATCTATTGGCCATTTCTGAGTTGGCTTTGACCGCAGGTTCATAATCATACTGGGAATAATCCCTGAATTCGCCGCCACTTGTTACTTCCTTTAACTCAACAGAGGTTATATCATCATTTTGTAATTCAATAAGGGCAACAGCATAACCATTCTGGGCTCCTTCGACTGAATTTCCCTGAAATATACCGTTAAAATACTTACCGTTTTGATTGCCTGCAGCTACCTTGAGAGCCCTGGAGACAGCCTGTTTATACTTTTCACTACTGTGAGTTGCCCCGGAGTAAGTTTCTACATCTGCTGAATTTGCTTTAACAAATCTATCGGGCATTTTCTGCTGGGCTTTAACAGAAGGTTCATACTCATAAGTATCATAGTCTTTCTGATTACCTTTACTGGTAATCTCCATTAAACTTACTTCTGTCAGCTTATCATCTTCAAGGGTAACTTTTGCCCAGGCATAACCATTGTCTGTAGCATCAGAATACCCGATAAAGGTTCCGTTGCTATATTTATTTGCTGTGTTTTTTGTTTCTTCCTGTGGTTGGGTCTGCTGGCATCCAGACAGGATAAATAGAAAAAGACCAAGAATTACAAGCAATATTGTTAATCTTTTTGGTCTAGCAATTATTATCTCCTCCTTAATTTGCGGTTTCTATTAGTTTCTGTTATTAATAGTATTTTTATTCTTGCTGTTGAAATTAAGGAGGAAAAGTATTTAATATTTCCGGTCAAGCTGACTTTCAATTATATCAATAATATCTTTTTTTGCTTTAATTTCTGGCAGGGGAGCCAGATGGTTATTTACTTTTTCCAGGAATTTAATCATTAAATTCCTGCTGTTTTCAATACCTTTTTCCCGAACTAGATTAATAATTAAGTTTATATCTTTTTGTTCAGGGTCATCTTTTTCCAGTATTCTTATAATTCTGCCCTGATATTGTTTATCTCTCAGAAGAAAGATGAGGGGAAGGGTGTAGACTCCAGCTTTTAAATCCTGGCCGACATTTTTCCCTGCGATTTCTTTATTCCCGGTAAAATCAAGAATATCGTCCTGAATTTGAAATGCCATTCCCAGTTCCAGACCTACATTATATAAGTGATGGAGATTATTATTCCTTAACCCACTTTCATAAGCACCCAGATAGGTACTGAAACCAAATAGTAAGGCAGTTTTTCTTCTTATTCTTTTTAAATATTCAGAGATGGTAATATCAAAATCAAACTTTTTTTGATATTGTCCGATTTCACCTTCACAGATTAAACGGACTGTTTTGCTCAGCTTAAGGAGTGATTGATGTGCTAGTATTTCAATGAAGATATTAAAGGTTCTGCTTAAGAGATAGTCTCCAATAAATACTGCAGTATCTTTACCGAATTTTTCCTGAGCAGCAGATTCACCGCGCCTGAGTACAGCTTCATCGATAATATCATCATGGACAAGTGTAGCCATGTGAATGATTTCCAGCCCTGTAGACAGTTTTATCATTTTTTCCTGCTCATAATCTCCAAACATAGCTGCCAGATTTACCAGTAAGGGGCGTAATCTCTTGCCCCCACCGTTTACCAGGTCAGATATGGCTA
>JADQBU010000316.1 GCA_016278435.1 Halanaerobiales bacterium | reverse complement strand
ATCTTTCCGGGCAAATAGCTTAAATGCATATTCTGAAGCAACAAATATTATGATAAAGGCCTGAATGATTTCTACAACTTCTTTGGGTACACCGGCAATACTCTGCATCTGCATAGCCCCTCTGGATAAAACACCAAATAAAAAGGCTCCCAGAATCACACCGAAGGGATGATTCTTACCCAGCAGGGCAACAGCAATACCGGTAAATCCATGTCCGATGAAACCAAAAGGCTGATAAGCTCTAAATTCAAGTCCCATAACCTGAGATGTACCTGCGAGTCCAGCCAGGGCACCACTGATAAACATTGCCAGCACCATGTTTTTGGCAACAGAAATACCTCCATATCTGGCTGCTTCCGGATTTAATCCAACTGCCCTGATTTCATAACCGGTTGTTGTCTTCCACAGTAAGTAATAGATCAGCACTGCAGCAATTAAAGCAATTATAAAACTAAAATTTAACCTTGAAGGTGGCAATAATTGACTGAATTGAGCAGAGCTATTAACATATGGAGTAGCAGGTAGTGACCTGGTTTTTTTAGAGGACCTCCCACCATATAGCCGACGAAATAAAGTCCAATATAATTCATCATGATAGTTGTAATAACTTCATGGACACCCAGAGCAGCCTTCAGATATCCGGCAACTCCGGCCCATATTCCACCACCAATTATTCCGCCCAGTATAGCAAGTGGAATATGTATAATCGCTGGCAGTTGCATACTGTAACCAATCCAGGCTGTAACCATATAAGCGACCAGAAACTGTCCATCTCCACCAATATTAAACAAACCACAGCGAAAAGCAAAGGCCACCGCCAGTCCTGTAAAGATCAGTGGAGTGGTATTAACCAGTGTTTCAGCAAAATTAGTTAAACTACCAAAAGAACTATTCCATAAAACCCTGTAAGATTCAACAGGGTCACTACCTATTATCAGCATAAAAATTGCACCCGCCAGAACACCAAAGAAAACGGCAACCACAGGTGTTATTAGACTCAATAAAATATTATTACTCTTGGTTACATTGACAGCAGTTTCTTGTTCCTGATTCAATTTAAGTCTCCCTCCCGTGTAACCGTTTCACCGGCCATCATTAATCCCAATTTTTCCTCTGTAGCATCTTCCCTTTCAAGAATATCGACTATTTTCCCTTCATAAATAACTGCAATCCTATCACTTAAAGATAATATTTCATCAAGTTCCAGTGATACCAGTAATACTGCCTTCCCTGAATCACGTAATCCCAGAAGACGGTTATGTATAAATTCAATAGCTCCAACATCAACACCCCTGGTTGGCTGAGATGCAATCAACATTTCAGGTTCACGGTTAAATTCTCTGGCCAGAATAAGTTTCTGTTGATTCCCACCAGAAAGTGAACTGGCCGGTATGTTCTCTCCCGGTGTTCTTACATCAAATTCTTTTATTAGCTCTCTTGCCCGGGACTTGATTTTCTTATAATTCATTCTTTTTCCCCGGGCATAAGGAGGTAGATAATGGTTACCCAGAATAAGATTTTCAAAGAGGGAATATTCCATTATTAGCCCGCGTTTCTGTCTATCCTCTGGGATATGAGAAACACCTGCTTCAAAAATTTGTCGGGTGGAATAATCCAGTATATCTTCATCACGAAACCTTATATTCCCCTTTTTAACTTCCCTCAACCCGGTCAAGACCTCAATCAACTCACTCTGCCCATTTCCATCAACACCTGCAATACCCAGGATTTCACTTCTCTTAACAGTAAAACTGGCACCATTTAGAGCTGGTAGCCCCCGGTCATTATCAGCATAAATATCTTCAACTTCCAGAATTGTTTCTCCTGGTTCTACAGGTTTTTTCTCAACTTCAAGTAGCACCTCTCTTCCCACCATCATACGGGCCAGATCTTCTTTGGAGGCATCTTTAGTTACAACCGTGTCTACAACTTTACCATCCCTGATAACAGTAACCCGGTTGGCAATAGTCTTAACTTCCTTTAATTTATGGGTAATGAAAATAATAGACTTACCTTCATCAGTCAGGCTTCTCATAATAGAAATCAGTTCATCTATCTCCTGGGGGGTTAATACTGCAGTGGGCTCATCAAGAATTAAGTTATCAGCCCCCCTGTACAGGGCTTTTAGTATTTCAACTCTTTGCTGCATACCTACTGAAATATCATGTACTTTGGCCTCAGGATCAACATTTAATCCATATTGTTCTGAAAGCTCCCTAACATCTTTAACTGCCCTTTCGTGGTCAATCATTCCATTCTTCACTGGTTCCTGTCCTAAAACAATATTTTCTGCAACAGTAAAAGGAGGTATTAACATAAAATGTTGATGAACCATCCCAATTCCATGTTTAATTGCTATATTGGGGGTTGTTATATTAATTTTTTTGCCGTTGATAAAAATCTCGCCCTGGTCAGCCTTGTACATACCATAAAGACAATTCATCAGTGTTGTTTTTCCAGCTCCGTTTTCACCCAGCAGGGCATGAATCTCACCTTTTTTTAAATGAAAATTAACATGGTCATTGGCCAACACTCCTGGAAATCTTTTGGTAATATTTTTTAACTCTATTGCCAGTGTATCGTCATTCATTGACTTCCCTCCTCTTTTTCAGTATTTGCTCCAATATATTCTTCCAGTTCATCCTTACTGATTAAAACTTCTCTTGGTTTACTACCGGCATAGGGACCTACAATCCCTTCTTCTTCCATTGCATCAATTAACCGGGCTGCCCGTGAATGTCCGATATGTAAACGTCTCTGGAGCATGGAAATGGAGGCCCGGTAATTTACAACCAGTTTTACAGCCTCTTCGTATAATTCATCCTGCTCATTATCTATGGAAATCTCTATTTCTTTAATATCTTCTGGTTCAACTTCATAATTGGGATCAGCTTGATTTTTCATAAATTCTACAAGTTTATTAATCTCCTCATTCTCAATGTAAGCTCCCTGGATTCTCTGTGGTTTCTGCATACCTACAGGTGCAAATAACATATCGCCATTACCCAGTAACTTTTCCGCCCCTCCCATATCGAGTATTGTCCGGGAATCAGTATGGGAAGAAACCGCAAATGATATTCTGCTGGGAATATTGGCTTTTATCAGACCCGTTATAACATCTACAGATGGTCGCTGGGTGGCAATAATTAGATGAATACCGGCTGCCCGGGACATCTGAGCTAATCTGCAAATATTATCTTCAACCTCACTGGCAGCAACCATCATCAAATCAGATAGCTCATCAATTATAACAACTATATAGGGGAGTTTTTCTTCCTGGCTTACTTTTTTATTATAGGAATCAATACCCCTGGTACCGGTTTTTGTAAATAATTCATAGCGATTTTCCATTTCTTTGACAACCAGGTTTAAAACATTGGCAGCCTTTTTGGGATCAGTAACTACTGGGGTATATAGATGAGGTAAGCCCTTGTAATTACTTAATTCAACCTTCTTGGGGTCTATCAAAATAAGTTTTACCTGTTCAGGTGTCAATTTAAAAATGATACTGGTAATAATAGCATTTATACAGATACTTTTTCCAGAGCCTGTAGCTCCAGCTACCAGTAAGTGAGGCATCCTGGTCAAATCTGCTATAATAGGTTGTCCTTCAATACCCTTCCCCAGACCGACTATAATCCCACCACTGGCGTTACGGTATTCACTTGATGATACTATATCCCCTAGCCGAACTAGATTATTAGCACTATGGGGAACTTCGATACCTACTGCTGCCTTTCCCGGTATGGGAGCTTCTATCCTGACATCTGGTGCAGCCAGGGCCAGAGCTATGTCATCTGCCAGACTGACGATTTTACTTACTTTCACCCCGGAAGCTGGCTGTATCTCATATCTGGTTATAGTGGGCCCATGATTTACATCTATCACACGGGCCTTAACACCAAAGCTATTTAACGTTTCTTCCAGCAGTTTACTTTTAGTACTGACTTTTAACTTTTTACGGCCTGTCCTCTTTAATAAACTTGGTCCAGGCAGCCTGTATTTCTTCTTTTTCCTGGTTTTATCTCCACTTAAATTCTCAATTTCACCGTTTTCTTCAGTAGTTTGCTCTTTTTCGATCTGCTCTTCTTCTTCTGCACTTCCAAATTCAACCTCTGTCACGGCAGTTTCAGAAAAATTTTCAAAAGAGTTACCAATAAATATCATTTCTTCTTCATTTTCATCAATTTCACTTTCTTCATTAAAAGATACTTTTTCCTCAACAAATTCATTGACCTTTTCTTTTTTATTTATAAAGAGATTATTTAGTTTTATTAAATAGGTTTTAAGGCCGGAAAATATTCTTTTTAAAGAAAGGTCAAACCAGAGGATTATTCCGATTAACAGTAGAGAAGTGGATACTATATAAGAACCAGTATGTCCAAACAACCGGGCAAAACCCCAGGATATACTTCCGGAAATTATACCCCCACCTTTGCCCTGTAGAGCAAAACTTATTGGATACCTGGGATAATAGTAAGTATGGATGATAGTAAGTACCATTATATATGCAAGCAAGAAACCTGCTAATTTGCTATTGAATTTTAAACCCTTTAACCAGATCAGGGTTAAACCCCAGACAGCAAAAAGAAAAGGCATAAGATAGGAACCAAGACCGGTTAACTGTTTATAATACTCTGTCAATGTATCACCTATAACCCCGCCTGTAGAGGAGAATAGTGCTATACCGCTAACAGCACCAAGGGTAATCAGCAGGATACCGAGGATCTCATTTTTTCTTTTTTCTATATTTTTACTTTCTTTATTTTCTGCCACGGTAAATCACCTCTATTAGCATATTCTACAATCATTAAAATAATCCTGCCGTCAAGATAACTATTATACCCAGGAGCCAGCAGTACCAGGAAAACTGGATCAAGCTGCCTGTTTTCAGAATGTAGAGTAAATATTTTATTGCCAGATATCCAGAAACCGCTG
>JADQBU010000230.1 GCA_016278435.1 Halanaerobiales bacterium | reverse complement strand
CTATATCTCTGCGAAGAATGTGCGCGGGAATTAGGTCATATGCCTTTAAATACAAGTGATCCTTTTTCATTTCAAAACTTACTGTCAGGGATATTAAACCCGGGATTAAGTTCTGCTTTTAACAGAGAAGAAGAAATAAAATGTGAAAGCTGTGGCATAACTTATAATGAATTTACCAAAACCGGGTAATGGGTTGTAGTGATTGCTATGATGCTTTTGATGAAAATCTTATCCCTTTAATAAAAAGGATTCATGGTAGTAATAATCATACGGGCAAAGTACCCAAGAGAAAAGGTGGAGATTTAAGGATTATTCGAAAAATTGAAGACCTGCGGGAAGAGATGCAGCGGGTTGTAGAAGAGGAAAACTTTGAAAGGGCAGCTGAAATCAGAGATGAAATAAATGAGCTAGAAAAAAACTGGGGGAGGATTAAGGTGGAATTGAATTTAAGCCAGTGGGTAACAAAAAAAGGTCCCCAGTCTGATATTGTTATTAGCAGTAGGATTCGGCTAGCCCGCAACATTGTTGGTTATTCTTATCCTCACTTTGCCAATGATGAAGATCTGGCAAAGATAATAAAGCTGGTTTGTGAGGCAGCTAAGAACTATATAGAAGAAAAAATAAATTATATTAATATTGGAGAATTGCCGGATATTGAAAAGGAATTACTGGTTGAAAAAAACCTTGTTAGTCCAGAGTTAATTAAAGCAGGTAAAGAAAAGGGTATTTTATTAAATGATGATGAAAATATCTGTATTATGATTAATGAAGAAGATCATCTCAGAATCCAGGTTTTACTGGCGGGTTTACAACTTGATGATGTCTGGCAGATAGCAGGGAAGATTGATGATACCCTGGAAGAAGAAATTAATTTTGCTTTTTCAAAAAAATGGGGGTATCTATCGGCCTGCCCCACTAATCTGGGAACAGGTTTAAGGGCTTCAGTGATGGTCCATTTACCTGCTTTGAATTTTACTGATAACATTTCAAAGATGCTGCGAGCTGTTTCCAAACTAGGATTAGTGGTGAGAGGAATATATGGTGAGGGAAGTGAATCTATAGGTAATATGTATCAGATTTCAAATCAGATAACTCTGGGCAGAACTGAAGAAGATATTATTGATAACTTAAAAAGTGTTACTTCTCAGATTATACAGCAGGAAAGACAGGCTAGGAAGAATCTCCTGTATGGCAATGAAGTTGTCCTGCGTGATCAGATAATGAGGTCATATGGCACATTAAAGTATGCTTACAAAATATCCAGTAATGAAGCAATGAAATTACTTTCTTATGTAAAATTAGGTGCTGATATGGGAATAATAGGAGATGTTGATCCCGGACAGCCAGCGGAGTTAATGGTTCTAATTAGGCCAGCACATCTCCAGAAATATGTTGGAAAAGAACTCGGGCCAGAAGAAAGAAGTATAAAACGAGCTGAATTAATCCAGGAGAAATTAAAAATAAAGGAGGAATAAATATGTTTGGACGATTTACTGAGAGAGCAAGAAAAGTTCTGAGTATGGCTGAAAAAGAAGCTATAAATCTTAATCATAATTATGTGGGAACTGAGCATATGCTGATTGGTCTGGTCAAGGAAGGCCAGGGAGTTGCAGCTAAAGTTTTAAGCAATGCCGGAGTTACAGAGGAAAAGGTTTTTGAGAAAGTCAAATCCATGATTGGTGAGGGTAAACAAGATGTTACAGGCTCTATCGGCTTAACCCCCAGGTGCAAAAAAGTTCTAAATCTATCTATGGATGAAGCCCGTCGTCTGGGTCATAATTATATAGGAACTGAGCATATTCTACTGGGACTTATCCGTGAAGGAGAAGGGGTTGCTGTTCGAATTATAGAGGACCTCGGAGGAGACCTTAATCAGATCAGGGAAGAGATTATTAAACTTCTTGGAGGTAAAAACAAGGCACAGAAGAAGGATGTAAAAAAAGACAGTAATACTCCTAATCTTGATGAGTACAGTCGTGATTTAACGGCAATGGCCAGTGAAGGAAAACTGGATCCTGTTATTGGGAGAGATAAGGAAATTGAAAGGGTTATCCAGGTCTTAAGTAGAAGAACTAAAAACAATCCGGTTCTAATCGGGGAACCTGGAGTGGGAAAAACAGCTATTATTGAAGGACTGGCCGAAAGAATAATAGAGGAAAATGTTCCGGAAATTTTATTAAATAAAAGGGTAGTTTCACTTGACCTCAGTTCACTTGTTGCTGGTTCTAAATACCGGGGTGAGTTTGAGAAGAGACTGAAAGGTGTTATGAATGATATTATTGAAACTGGAGAGATAGTTTTGTTTATCGATGAACTTCACACTCTCGTAGGAGCCGGTGCCGCTGAAGGTGCAATTGATGCAGCAAATATTTTGAAACCGGCACTGGCCCGGGGTGAATTACAGGCTATTGGTGCTACAACACTGGATGAATATCGCAAATATATAGAAAAAGATGCTGCACTGGAGAGAAGATTCCAGTCGATTTTAATTGATGAAAATACACCAGAAGAATCAGTTGAAATTCTTAAAGGTCTACGTGATGCCTATGAGGCCCATCATAAAGTGAAAATAACCGATAAGGCAATTAAGACTGCTGTTGATCTATCACACCGGTATATTACCGAAAGATTCTTGCCTGATAAAGCTATTGATCTGGTCGATGAAGCAGCCTCAAGAGTTAGATTACGTAATAACACCAGACCACCTGAATTCAAGAATTTAAATAAAAAGCTGGAAGATATTGAAAAGGAAAAAGAAGCAGCTGTCAAGGGTCAGGAATTTGAAAAAGCAGCTGATTTGAGAGATAAGGAAAAGGAATTACAGCAAAAGCTTGAAGATATCAAAGAGGACTGGCAGCAGGAAAAAGGCATGAATGAACCAGTAGTTCAAGAAGAGGATATAGCTCAGATTGTATCTAGCTGGACCGGTATTCCGGTAACCAGACTGGAAGAGGCAGAGACCAAAAAATTATTGAGGCTGGAGGATGAATTGCATAAACGTGTCATTGGACAGGATGAAGCGATTAAAGCTGTATCAGAAGCTGTCAGAAGAGCCCGGGCCGGTCTCAAAGACCCCAAAAGACCAATTGGATCATTTATTTTCCTGGGGCCGACAGGTGTCGGTAAAACTGAACTAGCCCGCACCCTGGCTGAGGCCATGTTTGATGATGAAGACGCCATGATCAGGGTTGATATGTCAGAGTATATGGAAAAACATTCTGTGTCCAGACTGGTCGGTTCACCTCCGGGTTATATAGGACATGAAGAAGGTGGACAGTTAACAGAACCAGTCCGTAGAAGACCTTATTCAGTAGTTCTCTTTGATGAGATTGAAAAAGCTCATCCCGATGTCTTCAACATTTTGCTGCAGATACTGGAGGATGGACTTTTAACTGATACTCATGGCCGTAAAGTTGATTTTAAAAATACTGTGGTTATCATGACTTCAAATGTTGGAGCCAACTTTATTGAAAAACAATCCAGATTAGGATTTAAGGCTCAGGAAGATCAGGAAAAAGAGTACAAGAACATGAAAGAGAAAGTTATCAGTGAACTGAGAAGAACTTTCAGACCTGAGTTTCTAAACAGGCTGGATGAGACTATTGTATTCCATGCCCTGAACAAAGATCATATTAAACAGATAGTTGAATTGATGTTGAATGATTTGAGAAAGAGATTGGGTGATAAGGATATCGACATTGAAATTTCTGAAAAAGCCAAGGATAAGTTAGTAGAAGAAGGTTATGACACCGAGTTTGGGGCCCGTCCTTTAAGAAGGTCTATCCAGAAACTGATTGAGAATCCATTATCGGAAAAATTACTAGATGGTGAAATCGGAGATGGGGATTTAGTACAAATTGATGAAAAGGCCGGTGAATTAACTTTTGCAAGTGCTTAACTCTTGTAAAATGCTAGAAAAAATGATATAATAAGACAAAGTATAAACAGGAGTAATTAACATGCCCAAAACTAAAATTTACTATAAATGCAATAAATGTGGATTCAAAACTCCAAATTGGATGGGACGCTGTACAAACTGTGGAACATGGAACTCATTTACGGAAACAAAGGGTCCGGTTCGAACACGGAATGAAGAGTCGAATTCTAATCAACCCAACCCAATAACCAGGGTGGTATCTGAGGACAGGACCCGGTTTCCTTCTGGCATAGAGGAACTGGACCGTGTGTTGGGGGGAGGTATTGTTTCTGGTTCTTTAATATTGCTTGGAGGAGCCCCTGGTATCGGGAAATCAACCCTGATATTACAGGTGGCTTTCCTTTTTAGTAAAAGTTTTTCCCGGGTTCTGTACATATCAGGAGAGGAATCGACCCGCCAGATTAAGATGAGGGCTGAAAGGTTAAATGCCCTTGATAAGAATCTCTTTGTGCTGGGTGAAACCGAATTTAATAGGATAAGAGAGATTGTCGATAATAATGAGTATCAATTAGTTGTTATTGATTCAGTGCAGACCATTTATGATTCAAAACTTGATTCTGCACCGGGTAGCATTTCTCAGATTAAGGGGATCACGGGAGAATTACTGAAGATTGCAAAAGAAAAACAAATTATTATTTTTTTGATAGGCCATGTAACCAAAGAAGGATCACTGGCTGGTCCCAGGGTCCTGGAACACCTGGTTGATACTGTCCTGCAATTTGAAGGAGATAGAAATTATTCATACCGCATTTTAAGAGCTATAAAGAACAGGTTTGGTTCAACAAATGAAATAGGAGTATTTGAAATGAAGGAATCGGGTATGGAAGAGATCCCGGATCCTTCCCGTTTGTTTTTACAGGAGAGACCTGAAGATTCTTCAGGTTCAGTAATAGTTCCAGTCATAGAGGGAAGTAGAACTATTTTAGTTGAGGTCCAGGCACTGGTTTCTACAGCTGCATATGCAGCTCCCCAGCGGTTGACTACAGGAATAAGTAGAAAAAGA
>JADQBU010000065.1 GCA_016278435.1 Halanaerobiales bacterium | reverse complement strand
AAATCACTTTTAAGTTATATTAATTATAAATATGATTATTTTCAAAATAAGACGTTAGAATTACTGGAGGGCAGGATTTCTGAGATTGTTTATCAGAAATTGATAGAACTGGAAGAGGGAGACCTAAAAAAATTACTGGAGAACTTTATGGGCAGGGAACTGAAGCCCATTTCTTATCTCGGGGCACTTATCGGCAGTATATTAGCATTAATTATTTTTATTTTTACCGGTAGTATTGAATATTCATTGTTTCTTGCAATTATTACTTATGGATTTGCCGGTTTTATAACAAATGTAATTGCCCTGAAAATGATATTTCGACCTTATTCACGCAAACATTTACTCGGTCTTAAAATCCCCTTTACTCCCGGGATTATTGCCAGAGAGCAGTCGCGTTTTGCTGATTCACTGGGAAAAATAATTAAAAAAGAACTATTAAGTGACAAATTAATTACCAGTACAGTACAACTAAAGAGGGAAGAGATAAATACGGGAATAAAAAGGGTAATTAACGAATATAGTGAAAATATATCTGGTGAAGAGCTTTATTTAATCTTAAAAAACAACCAGGAATCTATAATAAATTTTACTATCCAGAATATTGATAAGTTTATAAATAATAAATTCGTAAGAGAAGGGTTGGCAGAGGTATATTTAAATGATTTAATCTCTTATAGAAATAAGGAAAAAATCATAAATTTAATTAATGAAAATTTTTATCTATTAAAAAATATAAATAGTACTGAGCAATCTGGTGATTTTTTATACTCTTTATTAAACAAAGAACAACTTAAAACTTATGTTATAGAAGAAGCAGGCCCTGTTTATAGTCTGAGTAACAGGTTTTTGAACTTTGATGAAACTGTAGATAAAATTATTGAAAAGATAATTAATGAAAGGCTTCCTTTATTCATTGATAAGCATAGCGATGAATTAAACAAAATATTAAATGATTTTATGGATGATATTTTTGATACTTCAGTTTCACCCTTAGATATGAAAGCAGTAGACTTACTGGATATTTTCTGTAATATAGATATAGACTCTCTGCTGGAAATATTTTTTCGAGGAACAGAAGATAATTTATTGAAAAACATGATTGATTCTATATATTTTAGAACTGAAATTAATAAAATTATAGAAGATGATGAATTTACTAATCAATTTATAAATAATCTGGACAGCTTGCTTAAAGAATTCCGGGAAGAGATAGATGCTGATAACAGAAATATTATTATTGAGACAGCAGCCGAAAGTTTAACAATCGGAATCGAAAAAAACATGCCGGAACTGTTAAGTAAACTTGGACTTGATAAAATTACCAGAGATAAGGTTAAAGAAATGAATCCTGGAGAAATTGAAAAACTGTTTTATTCTGTTGCCGGCCACTATTTCCTGAGACTTGAATTATACGGCTGGGCCGGGGGTATATTAGGCTTAATAATGGAACTAACACTGAGGTTTGTAAAATAAAACTAGATATGTTATTATTATGACATACTATCTAGCAGGAGGGATTTGAAGTGGAAAAAGTACAATATAATGAGTACCTGCAAGAAGTTACCGATATTTTGCCTGGAGGGGTTTTTTTAACTGTAAAATCGGGCGAGGAACTCAACACAATGACTATAGGTTGGGGAACGATTGGATTTATCTGGGGAAAACCGATCTTCATGGTAGCTGTTCGTGATTCAAGACATACCTATGAATTAATAGAAAATAGTGAGGAATTTACTGTCAGTATACCTTTTAACGGTGCTATGAAGGAAGAATTAAAATACTGTGGTAGTCATTCTGGACGTGATTGTAATAAATTTGAAGACTGTGATCTTACTACAGTTAAGGGGCAGATGGTATCAACACCTGTCATCAAAGGCTGTAAGTTATTTTATGAATGTAGAATTAAGTTCAGACAGGTGATGGATGCCAAAAATCTGGTGGAAGAAATTGATTTAAAATGGTACCCGGAAAAGGATTATCATACCCTTTATTTTGGAGAAATTCTGTCCTGTTACATAGATGAGGAAGTGGATTAATTATGAATATATTGATTCCGCTGGCAGATGGTCTGGAAGAAATTGAAGCTGTTACCTGTATTGATGTACTGCGACGGGCCGGAATAGATGTTATAACTACCGGTTTAAATAACAAAAAAATAAAAGGTTCTCACGATATTATTATTGAAGCCGATAAGAAAATTGATGAAATTAAAGCAGAAGATTTTGATGGTATTATGTTACCTGGTGGTATGCCGGGCACTGAGAATCTTAAAAATAACAAGAAAGTATTAAAGGTTATAAATAGTCTTTACGAAAAAAATAAGCTGGTTGCCGCTATCTGTGCTGCTCCTATGGTACTTGAAAAAGCAGGAATATTAAAAGGACATAATGCTACAAGTTATCCGGGTTTTGATAAAGAGATGCCTTCCTGTGAATATCAGGAGGAGAGAGTGGTGATTGACAGCAATTTAATAACAGCACGGGGACCTGGTGTTGCCCTGGAATTTGCCCTGGCGGTTGTATCATATCTTGCTGGTGAAGAGAAAAGCAGCACATTGAAGGAACAGATGCTGGCCTGCTGCTAAGGTATGATTTAAATAAGAGGCAAACTTTCAAAATTAAAGAAGTATATTTAAATTTAATATTTATGGAATAATAAACCTGCACCCTTTAAAGGGTGCAGGTTTTTGAAATTATTTTTTAAAAATAGTATTTAATCAAGTAAACCTTTTTTCTGCAAGAAGTCTTTTGCCACATCTTTTACACTTTCGCCATCAACATCAACTCTTTTATTTAACTTCTGTAGTGTTTTTGTATCTAGATATCCTGCCAGTTCTTCCAGTGGTTCTTTAATTCCTGGATACTGTTCAAGAATATCTTTTCTCACAATAGGTGCAGGATTATAGACAGGGAACATATTTTTATCATCTTTTAAAACTGTCAGATCAAAGGCTTCGATTCTGCCGTCTGTACCAAATCCCATAGCTACATCGACATTTCCGTTCTTTAATGCATTATATGTTAAGCCTGTTTCCAGAAAAACAAGATTACTTTCTCCGAATTTAAAATCATATCTTTTTTGCAGTGTTTTTAATCCATCGGGTCGTTCATAAAAGTTTGCGTCTGTGGCCATTTTTACTTTTCCCGGATTATTTTTTACGAAATTAGCTAAATCGGAAATAGTATTGATATTGTTTTGTTCTGCCCAATTTTGACGGGCAATCAAGCAATAAGTGTTATTGGCAGGAGCATACTCAAGCCAGATAATATCATTATTTTTCTGATCCCAATCTTTGACTTGTCGGTAGGCTTCCTTTGAGTTAGTTAGCTTATTTTCTTTCATAACCAGAGTCAGGGTTGTTCCTGTATATTGCCAGAAGAGATCAATGGAACCTTCCTTAATAGCAGGTCTAAGCATCGATGTAGGTCCTAGACCAACCTTATCTTCAACAGTATATCCCCGATCTTCCAGAATCATAACTGTCATATTTCCCAGTAGAAGTTGTTCTGTAAAAGTCTTAGAAGAAACTGTTATCTTATCAGAAGCATTAACCTGAACTAGACTAACCATTAATAAAAGGGAAATGAGCAAAAGAATAGCATATTTTTTCATCTAATATTCCTCCTTTGAGTTATTGAAAAGATTAAATCTTAACATTGTTCGATAAACCAGGAGTTATTAATGTTTCGATTTTTCCCAGAATTCTATCCAGTATTATAGCCATCAGGGCGGCTGTTCCTGACCCAACCAGAAGATATTCAGGTCGAAATAATTTGATACCGATAAAGATTAACCTACCAAGTCCACCTGCTCCGATAAGATAAGAAAGTGTTGCAGTTCCAACAGTAATCACAGTTGAAGTCCTGATTCCGGCCATGATAACTGGCAAGGCAAGTGGTAGTTCAATTTCCCAGAGTACCTGCAGATTGGACATACCAACACCACGAGCAGATTCTTTTATATCTTCATCAATACTATTGAGTCCGGCCAGAGTATTGCGAACTATAGGCAGTAAACCATAGATAATCAATGCTGTAATTGCTGGTTTAAAACCAATACCCATCAAAGGCATAAATATAGCAACTATAGCCAGGCTGGGTACTGCCTGACCGATGTTAACGATGCTGATTATTTTCTGTCCGAAATTTCTAAAACGGTCTCTGGTAAGAATAATTCCAACTGGTATAGCAATAGAGGTTGCTGTTAAAACTGCAATTCCTACCTGTATAAAGTGATTGACCAATATTTGGGGTAACTGACCGGTTATAATATTTAACATACTATCATAATTCATATTAAATACCTGCCTTCTGTATATCTTTTGTTTTACCAATTACCCCACAGATATCTTCGACATAATTTCTGATATATGCCATAGTCATCATACCTCTTGTTTTACCATCTTCCAGTACCCGGACTGCATCAATGCCATTCTGTAACATTTCTGCTACAGCTTCTTTAACGGTAGCTGTAATATCTACTGAACCGGCCAGAGGATTTATAGCATCTCTTATATTTGCAGCCTGCCTGGCTCTGGATGCAGTAATCCACCCGGTTAGTTCACCATGATCTTTGACTACAAATACGGTATTATCTGTCGTATTTTTTAATTGATCTTTAACAGAAGAATCATCTTGATCAAGATCTAAATGTATGGGGTCAGCCAGCATTAGTTCTTCTACCTGGAATAGATTGAGTATCTTAAGAGCCCGGTCAGAACCTACAAAACTCTCAACAAAATCATTTCTGGGATTAGCCAGAAGATCTTTAGGAGTTGCATACTGGATAACCTGACCTTCCTTTAAGATGGCAATTTTATCTCCCATTTTAATTGCTTCATCAATATCGTGAGTAACAAAGACGATCGTTTTCTGAATTTTTCGCTGCAACCTAAGAAACATATCCTGTAAGTGTTCCCGGGTAATAGGATCTACAGCTGCAAAAGGTTCATCCATTA
>JADQBU010000138.1 GCA_016278435.1 Halanaerobiales bacterium | reverse complement strand
TATGAAGAGGCCGGAGCCCTACATTTGAAAATGAGAGGCAGAGATGAAAAAGGAGAATCCTATGTTAAGAGAGGGGTATACTTGAGAAAGCATATTCTCCAGAAGAACCCTGAACTATTAAAGAACTTGGCTTGCATTTTTGCGGATTGGCATGATGAGATATTACAAAAACAGGAAGAAGGTGATTAAAGGGTTTGATTGCTATTTGGCACTTAACGCATATAACTTAAATTCGCAAGCGATTACGAATTTCATGTAGGTTAAACATAAAAGGGAAAAGGTGAAAATCAAAAATGTTAGATAAAAAAATCGGAGATATTACCCTGAATGATATAGCAAATTTAAATATTTATGATGGGGTTAATTTTGATAAACAGATAGAATTAATCAGAGAAGGTACTTCAGGAGCCAAAAATGAATTATTGGAAATACTTGACCGGGCAAACCAGTTAATGAAAAAACAATTTATTAATCAGAAAATCAATAGGATAAAGGAAAATTATAATGAAGTTGATCTAGTTCATAACTTGATAACAACCGATTATATTATTGATGATGTGGGGCCTTTATCAATAGTAGCCAGTAGAACAGTGGAGCCTGGGCCGGAATCAGTTAAAAATAAGTACAATAACTGGTTATTTGAAGGGGTTATAACATCCGGGGAACTACAGCAATTACCGGCCTTATACCCTGAATTTAGGGCAAAATACAGCGAATATAACCGGGATAATTGGCAGCTGGAACTTGACATAGTTGGAGGTATTATACAGGGTCAGATGGTTATTTCTACTGATAGTATCCAGGATTGGAGAAAAGAAGGGGTATTAATGGAACCCTGGGGCTTTAATGAAGATGGTAAGATGACTTCTTTTACTGATTTAATGATAAAAGCCCATAAAGAGTTTAAAAAGAAGGCCGATAGCATACGAAAGAAGGGCAGGATTGACAGCATAGAGGATATGAGAATAATAAAGTTAGATGATGAGGGGGAAGATCTATTTAACTCAATATTTTATCAATAGTCAGGGGTGCTTGCATGGTCCGAATCAGCACAATTGGCCCGGAAACAAAAAATAAACTACTAATGTACTTTAATGGAGAATTAGACCATAAAATAAAGAAATTTTACAAGAAGAAAAATCAAAAGTGGCCTGATGAGTATTACTGTACCATAGGTAGTCTTAGTTATGTAGGTACAAGGAATGATACAAATAATATAGCAGACCCTACAGGCGGTAGAGCAGTTAAATTAGCAGAATTAAACATGGGTAGAGGTGAAAAATACAATTACTATAAACAGTTAAAGGAAACCATAGATAAGGAATTTCAGAAGTTGAATGATGATGATGTATATTTAATTAAAGTTGCATTAAAAGTTATTGAAGAAAACATTACTGAGGCCAGTAATAATTTAAATTCAAGTTACAATAAAACCAGGAGAAGAATAGAAGAGTTAATTATAAATTTAGATAGAAAAATATCGGGGGTTGGGCTTCATGAAAGCTAAACAATTACTGGAGAACATAAACTTTTTAAAAGCTAAAAGAGATATTTATAAAAATAGCAATAAAAGTTGTCCGGATCTAGAAAAAATAATAACATTATTTGGAGTTTGCAAAGAAGCGTTAAGTGATAGACAAAAGAAAGTATTAGAACTACATTATCTGGAAGAATTAACTATTATTGATACAGCTACAGAAATAGGCTGGAGTAAAACAACGGTCAGTAGAGATATTGAAGAAATTAAGAATAGATTAAATAACTTATTAAATGATGTTGATTTAGATCCTTATTTATATAAAACGGGGTAGGTTCTAATTAATATATGACTGCAGTTGATATTCTGGATAACATAAAATTTATTTTGGCCAAAAAGAAATTATTTGATAAACAGGGAAAAGAAGACCCAGAACTTGAAAAGATAATTGAGATTTATAATATATGTAAATCAAGTTTAACGGACAGGCAAAAACGGATATTAGAGTTATATTATGAAAAGGATTTAAACAGTTATGATGCAGTAGCAGAAATAGGTTGTTGTAGAAAAACTTTCTGGAGGGATAACAAAAAGTTAAAACAGGCATTAAATGACTTATTAGATGATGATCCGTTAACCGGTATAAAATAAAAAAATCCCCTGCCCCGGCCAGGCAAGAGACCAATAGAGTTATTTGTAAGTTTCAATCTTTATCCATGACCATTTTAAGTATTTTATTAAAATCATTAATTTCCAGTGCCTTCATTATTTCCTCCAGGGTATTAAAATGTATAGATAAAGTTTTGTTATTAACTAAATTATAGACAGTTGTATAAGATAAACCTGCTTGATCAGCTAACCAATACATTGATTTACCTCTGTCATCTAATATCTTTTTTATTGTTATATTGATCAATTTATATCACCTGCTTTATATATATTCTATAACAAATATAATATTTATTCAAGATATACAATATATAATATATAGTCTTGACACAATATACAAAATACTATATAATAATAAACAAGATAAGATTAAATTAAATAGTAATTACTTCTAATTAATTCGACCGGGAGTAGATGATAAATGAGAAATTACAGAGATAGAAGAATCATACAGGGTCTATGTCCTGAATGTGGTAATCCGAATAATACAGATTATTACCTTTGTGATGACTGCAGAGAGAAAAGAAGGGAGTATGACAAGCAATATAGGGAGAAATGCCGACAAGAAAACAGGTGCCCTAAATATGGTAATGTAATTGATGGGAAAGGAGTATGGTGTAATGATTGTTTAAAGAAAAAAAGAATAAGGGAACAAAAGAAAAGGGGGCTATATGAATAATAAGCATAATAAAGTGAAAGAGTCCAGGATAAATCAAATTCAGCAGTATTTAAAAGATATAGAAGATACCGCAATTAATATGGAAAAATCAGATTATCAGGAAGTAAGATCCTTGCAATTAGAATCAATTCAGTACAGATTAAAGAAGATTCAAGGGCTAATCGGTGAGAATTAAATATTAAGAAGAGACTAGTTAGATATTTTTTAATTTAAAGTAGGTGTGTGGTAAAATACTACATACTTATCTGGAAGAAATAAAAAATCAATAGGGGGATTGAAATTGTTAAAAGATAGTATTATTGATGACGTATTTACCTTTAGGGCAATGAGGGGCCATTTTCAGGAACTTGAAGGAGATAATGAGGCAGAAGTTATTAAAGGTGAAGTACTAAAGAAAATTAGTGATGAAGATAAAAAAGAAATCGAGGATTTGTTAGACCATTTAGAATATAATATGATGGAAAGAGCATATAAGAAGGGATTACAGGAAGGAATGTTATTTGCTTTAGATTTAACAGAAAAGCCAGCTGCTATTAAACAGCTGACTCAAGATGTGATTTAATTATACCAGAATATCTCCCAGGGGTAAAGCCCTGGGTTGTTTTAACCGAAAGTGTGGAAAAGTTTTAAATAGTTTTACTCAAAATTGAGTAATAGAAAGGATGATAAATTATGGCCCGAGGTAATGGAGAAGGCACAATAGTTGAGCGTTCAGATGGCCGGTGGATGGGAGCTGTTACAATTGGAACGGATCCTAAGACTGGTAAACCTAAAAGAAAATATATATACGGGAAAAGACGTAAAGATGTGGCCCGAAAAATGACTGATCTTAAGAAAAAGTTGTTTGACGGAACGTATGTTGAACCCTCTAATATGAAGCTAAAAAACTGGTTAAATAGGTGGATAGAGGGCCGGAAAAATTCAATATCTACAAATACCTATAAATTCTATAAAAGGCAAATAGATTGTCATATTAACCCCATTCTGGGGGATGTTAAGTTAAAGGAACTAAAGTCATTCCATATACAGGAATTACTTAATGATAAATTCGAGGATGGCCGGATAGATGGTAAAGGAGGTCTATCCGAAACAACTGTAGGGCATATATACAGAGCTATTCATGCTGGTCTTGAAGCAGCTGAAATAGATAGTTTAATTCCTTCTAATCCTTGTAAAGGAGTGGATCTACCTAAGGATGAAGAAAATATTGAAGATGATATATTACATACCTGGGATAAGGACCAGGTTAACAAATTTTTAAAAGTAGTAAAGAAGGAAGCTAAAAAGTCTCCTAAAAAACGTGAATTTTATATACTGCAGTATTTAGCTTTAAATACTGGCATGAGACAGGGGGAACTATTAGGATTGCAATGGAAGGATATTGATTTTAAAAAGAAACTATTAGAAGTAAAAAGGCAATATGGCCGGTCAATGAAATTTAAAATATTAAAATCAGATTCAGCCAGGAGGACCATACCCTTATCCGATGAAATTATTTCTGAATTAAATAGTCATAAAATAATGCAAGGTGAAAATAAATTAGCATTAGGAGAAGAATACAATGATAATGATTTAGTAGGCTGTAATGTAATGGGAGATCCAATTACTCATAGTCAGTTATTTAAGGAATTTAAGAAAAAATATTAAAAAAGCAGAACTTCCAGATATTCGTTTTCATGATACGAGACATACATTCGCAACAACATTTTTAGAAGCTGGCGGTGATATTACTGTTTTACAGCAAATACTGGGTCATTCATCCATTACAATTACAATAGATACTTATTCTCATGTTACAAAAGACATGTTGAAAAATGCGGCTAAAATAATAGAAAGAATGTACCATATAGAAGAATCCGGCCAGGAAGTAGTAAATAACTAAATACCAGATTTTGAAGAGAATAATACTAATTAAGCCTGGGGAAACCCGGGTTTTTTTGACAACAATATTGACAACAATATCGCTTAAAAATCTGTAAATTAGGCAAAATAAGTTGGAAATCACTTCCATTAGATATTATCTATAAACCCCTAAATGACGGCGATAATAAAAATAGGTAACATCAGAATAAATGCTCCTTTCAGAATTCAGGGTCATGTGCCTAACCGGCGTGAGAGTTCGAATCTCTCCTTCAGCACCAT
>JADQBU010000341.1 GCA_016278435.1 Halanaerobiales bacterium | reverse complement strand
ACCATAATAAAACCAAAATGAAGGGGATGGACTCCCGTCTCAACAGCCAGAGGCGCTAAAACCGGTGCCAGAATAATTATAGCTGCCCCTGCTTCCATAAAAGTTCCAATAAATAATAATAAAGCATTAATCATTAACAGAAATACAAACTTATTTGCTGCATAATGTAAAAAGAGTTCTGTAATAGCTTTGTCTATCTGTTGAATACTGATAACCCAGCCCATAACATTGGCCGTTCCAATTATAATTAATACTGTACCCGTAGTTATCGCGGATTTCATAAATACATCAGGTAAATCAGACCATTCTAATTCTTTGTAAACAAAGGTGCTGATTATAAAGGCATAAACCACGGCAATTACTGAAGCTTCAGTCGGGGTAAAAACTCCGCTTAATATTCCACCCATAATTATAACTGGTGCCATCAAAGGGATGATAGCATCTTTAAAGCCTGATAAGAATTCTTTAAAAGTAACCATACTTTCCCGCTGGGGATAATCCCTTTTTACAGCATATATGTAGGAAACCGCCATTAAAGCTAGCCCCAGACAAATACCGGGTACAAAACCTGCTAAAAACAGGCCTCCAATGGAAGTACCAGTCGTTACCCCGTATATCACCATCAAAATACTTGGCGGAATAATCGGTCCTATCACAGAAGATGCTGCCGTTACCGCTGCACTAAAATCGGTATCATAACCTTTTCTTGTCATGGCCGGAATCAAAATGGAACCAATAGCAGAGGTATCGGCTACTGCCGAACCAGTGATACCGGCAAAGAGCATACTGACAACTATATTTGTATGAGCCAGCCCACCTTTAATATGTCCGACCAGGCTGTAAGCAAAATTCACCAGTCTTCTGGTTATACCCCCTGTGTTCATCAGGTTACCGGCCAGAATGAAAAACGGAACCGCCATTAAGGGAAATGAATCCAGACCGGAAAACAAACGCTGTATCACAACAAGCAAGTTAAAATCATTAAGCACCAGAAAGACCAAAGATGTAAAACCAATAACAAAAGCCAGGGGAACACTCATTACCATAGTGATAAGGAAGGAGGCAATCAGGATTAAATTCATACTTCTTCACCTCCCTGATTGAATAATTCCAGACAGAGTTTTATAAGCTGAATTAGTATTATAATACCACCCAGGGGAATGGCAAGATAAGGCCATTTCATGGGAATACGCATAGCAGGTGATCTCTGAAGACCGACTCTCCCCATAATTTCCCAGCCCCACCTGATCAGAGTAATATCAAATAATCCTATTATTACATAAGATAATAATTTAATTAATTTCTGGCTGGTACCTTTCATTCTATCAACAATTACATCCAGCCCAATATGTTCACCTGAAGAAAAACCAAGTCCTGCTGCCAGCATCACCATCCAGATCATAGAATAACGGGCAAGTTCTTCCGACCAGGGCAGGGAAGATTTTAAAATAAATCGAAATATTACCTGCAAAAATACCACGGCAGTCATTTCAGTAATAATAAATATCAAGACCCATTTAAGTATTATATTTAATATATCTACAAACTTACTAAAGGAGAAAGAAATCTTTTCCCAGTTCAAATTTAAAAACCCCTCCTTTAAAATCTCTTTACTCATTTAACGTCAAACTATTAAAATGGGGCTGCAAGTAATTACAACCCCATATTTAAAATATAAGTTAATACAACTTCAACTTACATTACTTCACTACTATAAAATTCTTCTTTTGTTTCTTCAACCGCTTCCAGTAACTGATCAATTAGGTCTCTACCTATTTCTTTTTCCAGATATTCTATAACCGGTTGCTGGGTAGCTTTTTTGAATGGTTCCAGGTCTGGAGTAGTAACCTTCATACCCTCTTCTACAAGTGTGGCATAACTTGTCAGGTTCTGTCTCTTACACATACCGTTATGGACATTTTTCCAGACTTCAGCTGCGTCTTTAATAATTCTCTGGTCTGCTTCAGATAGAGAATTATAAAGATCATCGTTAATAAACAAGCCCAGATATACATAGACATGGCCATCAAGGGTAAGGTGTTCCTGTACTTCATAAAATTTCATCAGGTCAATTAATACCAAAGGATTATACTGGCCATCTACAGTTCCCTGCTGTAAAGCCATATAGAGTTCATTGAATCCCATGGGAACTGGATCAGCACCCATCGCCTCAAGCATTTTCATGTGGGCAGGATTTTCCAGGGTTCTTATTTTTAGACCCTTTAAATCTTCAGGAGAATTAATTGCTCTTTTACTATTGGTAAAATGCCTGAAACCATGATCCGCCCAGGCTAAAGTGCGAATCCCGGTCTGTTCTCTAAGTCTTTTTGCCATCATCTGACCAAATGGGCCCTCCATAACAGCCCAGGCAATAGTTTCACTCTCAAACAGATAGGGGATATCAAGAACCATTATATCCTTGAAAAATCCGGGTAAAGAACCGGTAGTTAAACTACCCATCTCAATAGTACCCATCGTAATTCCTTCAAATGTTTCCCGCTCATTTCCCAGTTCCGAGGCATGATAATTTTCTACCTTGATTCTACCATTAGTTCTTTTTTCCACAATTCTTTTAAAAGTATCATTTGCTATATAAGTCTTATCATTGGGATTTGCTGGGCCGGCATTAGATATTCTCAGGACAACTTCTGGGTCTGCTGCCATCACTATATTAGAAACAAATAAGAATGTAAGACAAATGGTTAAAATTACTATAATACTCTTCTTCATTTTAATACCTCCTAATTATTGTTCAATAAGATAACACAGCTACTACATCATCCTTCTTTAATCCTATCTACTCCGGCTTCACCCCCCCTATAGCGGGAAACTCATACATCTAATTCCCCCACCACTTTTAAACAGCTCACTTATTTCCAGAACCTCAATCTTAAACCCCAGGGCCTTTAATCTTTCATTAACCCCTGCAGCCTGATTATGTGAAATGATAATATCATCTCCAATATTTATTATATTACCTGCATTTTCAAAAACTTCTTTCTCAGTAATCTCAATTAAATTAAATTTCTTTTCTGCAAGAAGAGACAGAAAACTCTCCGGTAAAGCTTCCGAGCAAACAACAGCTACCTTCTCTCCCACCACATTAAATATTTTATCAAGATGTAGGAATTTTTCAGCAAAATCTACTGGTATCAATTCAATACCGGTATCATAAAGTAAATACTTTAATGCTTCCACACCCAGCATGCTGGTTCTTATACCGATTCCAACCGCCGCCGTACTCTTATCCAGATAGACAAAGTCACCACCCTCAAACATACCCCTATCCAGTTTGGCAAAAACCGGTATATTGTTATCCCTTAATGTTTTTTCAGCCAGTCTATGTTCTCCCCAGCGAATCGGTTTTAAATATCTCCCGAATATAATCCCCTTGGGAGTAGTCACTCCCAGATCCCTGGTATTAACCTCATAGGGAAATCTCGGATCAGTTTCCGCCAGTAATACATTGATACCATAGAATTTTAGAGCTTCAACCAACATATAGTGTTCTTTACAGGCCCGGTCAACATCTATTCCCTCTTTGCTGAATTTTTCCGCGATGACATTAATCGGACTATCAATTGAGACATATTCAGGAGCACATAATAAAATCATCTTCAATTTATTATATTCACTATTTATAAAAGGCATGGCAGCCCCCTTATCTTATTTGCAGCAACTGTAGGGAAACTAGTTTAAAACCTGATTGATCCTCTCAAGTGCCCAGTCAATCTCTTCTTTAGTAATTACCAGTGGTGGGGCAAATCTGATTACATTCTCATGGGTCTCCTTGGCCAGTATCCCCAGCTGCTTCAATTCTTCACAGTAGGGACGGGCAGGACCATCTAACTCTACTCCCACAAAGAGCCCCTTACCCCTTATTTCTACAATAGCGGGGTTTTCTATCTCACTTAATTTGTCTTTTAAATATGAGCCAAGTTCCCTGGATCTCTCTATATAATTATCCCTCTGTAATATCTCTACAGCCTTCCTGGCTACAGCAGTTCCCAGTGGGTTACCACCAAAGGTTGATCCATGTGAACCTGGTTCAAATACTCCCATTACCTCTTCATCAGCTGCTACGGCTGAAACAGGATATACCCCGCCTCCCAGCGCTTTGCCCAATATGTATACATCAGGTTTAACCCCTTCCCAGTCACAGCCGAACATCTGGCCGGTCCGGCCGAAACCGGTCTGAATTTCATCTGCCATAAATAACACTTCTCTCTCCTGACAGAGTTTATAGGCTTCTTTGATATATCCTTCCGGAGGAATGATTATTCCTCCTTCTCCCTGGATAGGTTCAACCATAAATGCTGCTGTATTGAGATTTATCGCTTCTTTAAGAGCTTCTATATCACCATATGGTATTGTCTTAAAACCGGGTGTTAAGGGTCCAAATCCCCGCTTATAAAGCTCTGCAGAACTAAAGGTAATAATCGAAATCGTACGGCCGTGAAAGTTTCCGGCACAGGTAATTATCTCTGCCTTATCGGCAGGAATCCCCTTGATATCATAGCCCCATCTCCGAGCCATCTTCAGGGCTGTCTCTACTGCCTCAGCACCAGTATTCATCGGCAATACCTTCTCTTTACCGGTCACTTCTGCTATCTTTTCATAAAATAACCCAAGCTGGTCATTTCGGAAAGCTCGCGAAGTTAGTGTTACCCTGTCAGCCTGTTCTTTTAAAGTCTTTATTATCTCCGGATGACGGTGGCCATGGCTAACTGCTGAATAGGCACTTAACATATCCATATACCGGTTTCCTTCAGGGTCTTCTACCCAGACTCCCTCTGCTTTTGCTATTACTATTGGTAACGGCATATAATTCCTGGCTCCATACTTGTCTGTTAATTCCATAATCTCTTTGCTACCTGACATATGTAATTTCCTCCTTTAATAGTTAATCATTTTATTAAATTTAATTCAATTTATTTACAGCTTCTTTGAAATTATTCATTCAGATCGGAAG
>JADQBU010000418.1 GCA_016278435.1 Halanaerobiales bacterium | reverse complement strand
TTTCGTTTCCTCTCCTTCACTCTTTTTACAACAAATTCATTTCCCTTTATCTCACTAACTGCTTTTTTAACTTCCTTTTCATTATTTAATTCTAATTTTTTGTTATTAATACGGTATAGTTCAGCTTCAATTTTTTTACTATCCTTATTGAGTAAAGCAGTGATAGTCCAGTATTCTTCCGGGGTAAATGCTTCTATCTCTCTTTCTCTTTTACAGATAATTTTAACAGCTACTGACTGAACCCGGCCAGCACTTAAACCTTTCCGGACCTTTTTCCAGAGTAATGGACTTAATTTGTATCCAACCAGCCTGTCAAGTAACCTTCTGGCCTGCTGGGCATTTACCAGATTTTCATCAAGTTTGCGGGGATTTTTTAGTGCATTCTGTACTGAACTTTTAGTGATTTCATTAAATTCAATTCGATTTTTTTCTTCATCGTCAAGTTTTAAAGCCCGGGAAAGATGCCAGGAAATTGCTTCTCCCTCACGGTCCGGGTCAGTAGCAAGTAAAATATCTCTGCTCTTATTTGCTTCCTTTTTAAGTTTGCTTAATATTTTTCCTTTACCCCTGATAGTAATATATTTAGGTTTAAAATCGTTCTCTATATTTATACCCAGTTGGCTCTTTGGTAGGTCAATCACATGTCCCATAGATGCTTCAACTTTATATCCATTTCCCAAAAATTTTGTAATAGTTTTTGCTTTAGCCGGTGATTCTACAATCACCAGAGTTTTTTCCTTCTTGCTGGTCACTAAGTTCACCTCCACCAGTACATCTAATTAATAAAGTTTGAATCAGCTCTAAAATATTCTTTAAATTCTGGTATTTTTTGTGATATTATTTCCAGTTTAATGCGATCATCCACAACTTCTTCCAGTACATCCCAGATATCACTTGTTTCTGAGTATCCATAAGAAGAATTCTGAATCACCCGGTTAATCAATGTCTCACTTTCATTATGTGTTAATATATTTAAAACATTCAGTCGCCAGATTAAACCCTGCATTTCCACAGGCAGATATACCTTCTCTATACTGGTAAATACCCTGTTATATATACCTTCAGAATTAATAATATTTTCACCTATTATATCCAGACCGGAAAACATTAATTCCAGAGCCCTGTCAATATCTTCCCTATCAAAATTCTTTTCAAGGAGTTCCTGAATTATTCTTTGATGTATAAATTCCTTATTTTCTGTCATAAGTGCTTTTTGAATTAATATTCCTATAATTTCTATTATATTGTTATTCAATATGTACGATAGGTATAACCCTATCTTCCCCCTTCCAGATATAAATATAAATCTGAGGAAATTTGTTTTCAGGTCATATTAATAACTAATATATTATTATAGTGGTTTTAAAAGATTTTGTAAACCCTTAAATGAATATTTTTTTCCAACCCCCCTGTCAATAATTCCCTTTAATTCCAGTTTCAATAAAAGTGTATTTACTTTTGCTGCTTTTATTCCACTGATTTTTATAATTTCATTAATATGTATTTCACCATTATCCTGAATAATACTAATAATTTTATTTTCATCCTCATTTAAATGGGGATAAATAGTAGCATTTTTATCTTCCTGCACTTCATTGTATATGAATAACTCTTCCAGTATATCTTCTACATCTGTAACAATCTTTGCACCTTTCTTAATCAAATCATTAGTTCCCCTGCTACGAGATCTATCAATATTTCCTGGTACTGCCATGACTTCTCTACCCTGCTCCGGAGCCAGATTTGCTGTAATCAAAGAACCACTCTTCTCCGGTGCTTCAACCACAACAACTCCCAGACAGAGCCCACTAATTATCCTGTTTCTACGGGGAAAGTTTCCAGGTAAAGGCCTGGTACCAGGTGGAAATTCACTGATTACTACACCATCATTCTGTATTTCTTTAAAAAGATCCCGATTTTCAGGTGGATAAATATAATCAAGTCCTGAACCCAGAACAGCTGCAGTTTTTCCCTCATTATTTAAAATACCCTGATGGGCTGCAGTATCGATACCCCGTGCCAGACCACTGACAACAATTATATCATGTTTACTTAATTCATAAGCCATACGGGTAGCAACTTTACGTCCATATGGAGTTGAACGCCTGGAACCTACCATTGCCACAGCAGGAGCTTCATTAAATATTTCTATTCTTCCTTTATAATAAATTACAGGTGGGGGATCATAAATCTCTTTTAGCAGATCAGGATAATCACTATCTGTTAATGTTAAATAATCTATTTTATGCCTTTTTAATTTATTCAATAAAATTTCAGGGTCAATTTCTTCTCTCTGTTTCAATAAATTTTTTGAATCTTTATTATTTAAACCAGTTTTCTTAAGCTCTGATGAGGAAGCTTTCCAGATACTCTCAGGATTTTTAAATATTTTCAGTAATCTACTTAATTTAACTGGACCCAGTCCTTCAATCATTGTTAAAGCCAGCCAGTACTTTTTCATAAAATAAACCTCCTTAATAACCTATTTTAGAAAAATATTACATTTCCTGCATTTTTCTTATTAATTTCCATATAAGGTTATGAGAGGTTTTAAAATCTTTAATTATAATACATCTTTTATTACTATATCAAGTTTTTCAAGCATATCTACTGTCTTTTTGGTTTTCTTAACACCATTTTCAATGATTATATCTACAACCGGACGTGTTGGATAATTTTTATTCTGTGATCTGACAATTGCTTCCTCACCATTACTAAGTAGGATTTTAGTACCATTGGGATAAACAGCAATATTACGCAAAAACTTAGTTATTAATTCATTATCAAATTTTGTACCTGCTTTTGCCATTAAATAGTCAACAGCCCTGTGTACTGGCCATCTTGTCCGGTAAACCCTGTTACTGGTCAGAGCATCAAAAACATCAGCGATTGCAACTATTCTAGGGAATATGGGTATCCCCTCACCTTCCATTCCATGGGGATAACCGGTACTATCTATTCTTTCATGGTGAGAAAGAACAACAGATCTTGAGAGGGGACTTAATTCCATTTCACTCTGTAAATGTTCAAATCCCAGTTTTGGGTGTTCTTTAATAATCTCAAACTCACTATCTGTTAATTTCCCGGGTTTACTTAATATTTTTTCTGGAATTAATACCTTACCGATATCATGCAGGAGTGCACCTGTACCCAGTTTAGACATTTTAATCCTATCCAGACCTAATGATTTTCCCATTAAAAGAGCCAGAACAGAGACATTCACAGAATGAGAAAATGTATAGGAATCATAACTATTTATCTTCACCATATTGATAATATTATTTTTGTTAGAAAAAATTTCTTCTAACATTTCTTCCACAATATCTTTAACCATTTTAATATTCACTTTACGATCAAATGTTAGGTCAGAAAACACATTCTGAATTACTGACTGTGCTTTCAGTCTGGTATCATCCCTGATTACATCATTAATTTCAATGTCTTCAGCAAGGCTGTCATTTACATAAATATAACTTATCCCAAGTTTCTGCAGTTTTTTCCTGTAGTTAATTAATTCTTTATTTCCTTTATTTAAAAGAACTGCATCATATTGATAAATTGGTTTGGCCAATTCCATATCTGATGTAATATCTTCTACATGTACTAACCTCATTCTTATAACTCCTTTCCTTATTAATATATTTCTACATATAATTACAAAATCCCTTTTTATAGCAAATAAAATAACCCCTGTAAATTAACTTTACAGGGGCATAATAAAGATTTTTTAATAATTTAATACTTTTGTCCTATATTTTCATCCTATATTCCCAATTGTTTAATCATATCTTCCAGGTCAGGTTCTCCAATTTCCTGCAGTTCATATCTGACCCTGGTAAATGGTTTATCAATATCGATTATCCGGCTAAGATCAATTGGTGTTCCTATTACAACCGAATCACAATCAACCTTATTTATAGTTTTTTCCAGTTCTTCCGTCTGTTTTTTCCCATAACCCATCGCCGGTAGGATACTGGAAAGGTGATTATATTTGGCGAAGGTTTCTTTAATTGAACCAATTGCATATGGTCTGGGGTCAACAAGTTCTTGAGCTCCATATTTCCGGGCTGCAATTGCAGCAGCACCATATTCCATGCCACCATGAGTCAAGGTAGGTCCATCTTCAATAACCAGAACTCTTTTACCATCAATAATTTCCGGTTTATCAACAAAAATTGGTGATGCTGCTTCTACGATTACAGCTTCAGGATTTGCAGATCTGATATTTTCTCTAACTAAATCAACTTTTTCTGGATATGCTGTATCTACTTTGTTGATCACACAGACATCGGCCATCCTTAGATTGGTCTCCCCGGGATAATATAATAGTTCATGTCCGGGACGGTGAGGGTCAACCAGGGTAATCATTAAATCAGGTTCATAAAATGGAGTATCATTGTTACCTCCATCCCAGAGAATTACATCGGCCTCTTTTTCTGCTTCTTCCAGAATTTTACCATAATCTACACCAGCATAGAGAATGTTTCCCCGGTCAATATGAGGTTCATATTCTTCTCTTTCCTCAATCGTACAATTATGTTTATCCAAATCATCATAAGTTTCAAATCTCTGTACTGCCTGTTTAGCCAGGTCACCATAGGGCATAGGGTGCCTGATTACTACAACTTTTTTACCCATTTTATTTAATATTTCTGATACCCGTCTGGTAGTCTGACTCTTACCAACACCGGTACGTACAGCACAGATAGCAATTACCGGTACATCTGCTTTGAGCATAGTAGATTTATTCCCCATTAATTTAAAATCAGCACCAGCTGCCATAACTACAGAGCCTTTACTCATCACATAACTATGTTTGACATCACTGTAGGCAAAGATAACTTCATCAACACTTTTTTCTTCTATAATACTTGTCAGGTCTTCTTCAGCCAGGATAGGAATACCCTCTGGATAATTTTTGCCGGCTAATTCTGGTGGATACTTGCGGCCTTCGATATCTGGAAGATCGGAAGAGCACACG
>JADQBU010000430.1 GCA_016278435.1 Halanaerobiales bacterium | reverse complement strand
TGGCCTTAACTGTTGCTATAACATTAACTTCCTGGTCCGGGTCCAGCCTGGTTACCTGCTCTTTATCAAATTTGACACTCCAGTCAACAGGTGTAGAAGAGTCAAGTTTAATATCTCTTAAAGGAACAGTCCCTTTATTCTTAAGTAATAGTTTAATATCTTTTTCTTTGCCTGCTGTTATATCTGTGCTCAACCGGCCGCTGGGTGTTGTTAGTTTAAGAGCATAACTCCCCTTGATTACTGTCTCCAGACTTACCTGGTCAGAAGTACTTCCTGATGTAGCCTGAATATTAATATTATATTTATCTGCCTTCACATTTTGGGGTGGTTTTACTTCTACATCAATACTCTTACTTTGATTTGATTCCAGACTCACAGATGTTACATAATCAGTATATACCTTAAATCTCACATCCCATCCTGTCGGTGCATCCGCTGTTAAAGCATAATCCTGAGTTTTTGCTGTCCTGTTTTTCAATGTAATATTATAAGTAAAATCCGAGTCAGCATATCCTTCCATATTGGCTTGATCTGCCTGTAGTTCTGTTTTAAATATTCCCTTTTCTGTAACCTTTACAATTAGAGGTTGTACAAATTTCAACCCACTATCTGTTTTTGCTAACAGATTAAAATTATAATCACCTTTTGTAATCTGAAGTGGAACTTTCAATTCAAGATTAATACTCTTCAAATTCTCTGATTCAAAGGATTTCGGTTTGACAGCTAACTGCTGTAAGCTATGTCCACCTGCTGTAATCGTCGCTTCCCAACCTTTAGGTAAATCTGGCAGGGAAAAGTGAGCATTCTGAATACTATCAGTTTCATTAATCACTTCAACATCATAATTTAATGTTTCCCCTGGAGTAACTGATAAACCAGTATAAGGAGTATAAAGTAGTATCCCTTCTGCCGCCTCGACTATGTTTGCACCTGGCAATAAAGTAATTAAACAGATTAAAAATAACGCGAGTAAACTAAGTCTTCTCATCATATCTCTAGCCTCCTTTGTTATTTTTAAATGTCAATAAATACTATAGTTTATTATAATAAATTAAGATTAAAATTCAATTAAAACCAGATTAAAATTAAATTAAAAAAGCCCTGATTCCTTGGTCAGGAACAGAGCTTTTATTAATCCCTTTAATTTAATTATGTTATTGACAAGAACAATTCCCAATCAGTTTCCTCTTTCAATCCTGATCCTGGTAGAGAGATGTTCCTGGGTCAGAGGAAGATGTACTTCTGTAGGATTAACAGGAACTACAGGAACCACAACTTCCACTACTACAACTATTCTGTCCACTTCCTCCCTTACCAATTATACCAACAGAAGTAAAGACCTGAAATACATCTTTACCTTTACAATCAGGGCATACTGGATTTAATCCTTCACTTTTTTCCTTGATTGATGCTTTGACAGTGAAGGTTTGCTGACAATCACGGCATTTATATTCATAGTTAGGCATTATCATCTCTCCTTTTTCTATTTATTTATAAGGCCAGTAGAATTTGAGTTTATTATTCCCCAGAAGGTGTATTTCTCATAGATACAACTGAGTTTAGAAAAATATCCACCAAATCAGGGTCAAATTTTTTACCTGCATTTCTTCTTAACTCTTCTAATGCCTTTTCTCCTGATATCGCTCTACTACCAGGTCTTTCATGGGTCATTATATCATATGCATCCACAATACTTATAATTCTGGCCAGAAGTGGAATATCCTCCCCCTTTAAACCCCGGGGATAGCCAGTACCATCCCAGTTTTCGTGATGAGACAAGACCTCATCTGCAATATGGGCATATCTTTTTGTGGAAGTAGCAATACGGTACCCAGTGGCAGGGTGTTTTTTTACTTCTTCCCACTCTTTTTTATCTAATTTTCCCTGTTTATTCAATATTTCCGAAGGAATAACTGTTTTCCCGATATCATGTAAAGTAGCAAGAATTTTCAGCCGTTTCATCTCTGATTGAGACAGCTTGATTTTCTGTCCTAAATTTATGGCAAGATTTTGCATCCTGAGAAGATGTTCTTCCGTTTCACCACATTTTTTATGAAGTGAGTCCAGAATTGACTGTAATATTTTATTTTTTTTATCCTGGCTCCCTTTTAATTTATTTTGATACATCTTATCTTCGGCATCTTTAAGTACTTCATATATATCCTGATCTGGAGTCTCCTTTGTAGCAACCCCTACAGCTACAGATAGAGGAATATTTTCCTCGTCTCTTATTTCTATTTTCCTGGAAGTTTTTTTTACCCTATCCTTTACCTGCCTTGCATCATCCTTTGAAGTCCGGGGGAGTATTACCATAAATTCATCACCACCCCAGCGGGCAATTATATCTTCTTTTCTACAGACAGTTCTTAATATGCCGGCAGTTTTCTTTATAACCATATCCCCTTTTGTATGTCCGTAGGTGTCATTAATAAATTTGAGTCCATTTAAATCGGCAAAAATTAAGCTTATAGGTAACTGCCTATCTTCATCCAGTCTTTTTATTTCTTCCTCAAAAAAGTCACGATTATAAAGACCGGTAAGATTATCGTGGTAACTTAAATATCTTATTTTTTCTTCATCTTTTTTCCGCTTTGTTATATCCCGGGCTATACTCAATATACCCGGTTTTCCTTTATAGGTTATAAGACTGGAACTTATCTCTACAGGTATTTCCTGTCCGTCTTTTGTAACATGAACTGTTTCAAAAACCTGTTTTTTGGCTTTTTTCATATCTTTAATCAGAGTTAATATTTTTTCTGCTGTTAAATGATTATCAATATCCTGAGGCCCCATATTCAGTAATTTTTCTCTGGAATAACCCAGTAATTCAACAGCACTATTGTTTGCTTCAATAAATTTTGTATCAAAACCAATAACCCAGGCTGTATCATTCATCCCATCTATTAATTCTTTATATTCCCTTTCCATAGCTTTTTCTTTTGTAATATCCTTTACAAAAGAAAATTCATATTCTTCTTCATATTTTATATAATAATTTGAAACTTGCACAGGATACTTATCCCCATCTTTAGTCTGATGCCAGCTTTCAAATTGTAAATGACGCTCTCTTTTTAATTTATCCCATCTCTCTTTATGCCTTTCTTTATCATACTCTGGTACTATATCCCAGATATACATCTGTAATAATTCATCTTCTGAATACCCCAATTTCTCTACAGCAGTTTTATTTGTAAATACAAATCTCCCTCCGGGGGTTATCCAGTAAACTTCTTCAGCAACCTGATCCAGAGAAAAACAAATGAGATCCTGTCTGCTATTTAATTTTTTTTGATTATCAAATTTTATTTTATTTTTGTTCATGTTATTACCCCCCGGGTTACTTATAAAACTTCTATAAATTAGAAGTTAATATATAAATTCTTCAGTATTATACATTTTTTAACAGTTCTTTAAGTAGATTTATCCGCAATTTTGGCTGTTGACCTCCACTAACCCCTTAACTTATAACCATCTTCCATAAATAATTCTTTGCAGGCAGCTACTACTTTTTGATCAAATTTTGTTCCCGAATCTTTTTCGATCTCTTCTAGGGCAATATCAATACCTAAAGCAGGACGGTAAGGTCTATGACTGGCGATCGCCTCCACCACATCTGCCACAGCCATAATCCTGGATTCCAATAATATCTGTTCACCCTTTAAACCATCTGGATAACCAGAACCATCCAGTTTCTCATGATGCTGTCTAACTATCTGGGCTACAGAACCTTTAAAATCTATATCCTTTAATATCTGGTAACCATATTTGCTATGTTCTTGAATTAATTGAAATTCTAGATTACTTAATTTACCGGGCTTTGTCAGAATCTCTCCGGGAATTTTTATTTTTCCAATATCATGCAATTTAGCTGCTGTTCTAAGAATTTCTACTTTTTCCTCTGTAAACCCCATCTTTTTGGCAATAGCAACAGATAAATTTGCTACTCTCCTCTGGTGTTTAGAGGTATAGGTATCCCTCATTTCAACTATAGAAGCAAGGGTTTCCACTGTCGAGTCCAGAGATTTTTTTACGTTTTGATAATTAAATGCTTTTTCCCAATAATTTCGTAAATTATTGCCGACAATTCTCAAATAATGTTTTTCATCACTATTCCAATCCTGTTTGTTCTGAACTGCCAGGTTAAAGAATATCAAGCCATAGACAATATTTTTTATAACAAGAGGAATGGCAATAAATGAACGTATTTGATTTTCTATCGCAAACATTTCAATTATACTTTCGGCTTCTTCTGGAACAATATTAAACATCTCGATAATCCTGTTTTCCTGACAAATCTTTTTTGCCCAATTATATTTTTTAGTGTCTTCGTTCCAGTATACTTCTTTTAAGGAAGGTAGTCTATCATTGTACACCTCGTAGACATTAGTCTTATTATTATTCTCTTTGAAAGGATATTCTATTATTCCTATTCTATCTATATTTATTGTGTTCATTACCTCATTCATAGTCTGCTGATAATCTATTTCTTCCTGTTCAGCCAGCTTATTTGAAATTCTTGACATCGACCTTTCCAGTTTCAGTATGTATCTTAAAGTTTCTTCCTTTTTCTTTCTTTCTGTAATATCAATACCTACAGAAATTATCTCTTCTCCAAAAATACCACTTTTTATATATGAATCCTTCCAGGCTATCCATTTTCTTATACCTTCTTTAGTAATAATCTGGTTTTCGCTATAGACATTATTTTTTTCCCCTTTAAAAATATCTTCCATTAAATCAGATATTGCTTCCCTATCTTCTTCAGCATGTGTAAAATTTATAAAATTTTTGTTTAATATATCTTCCTTGTTATAACCAGTAAGTTCTTCAAAATATCTATTAATAGAAGTCGTTTTCATGTTTTTATCTGTAGTTAAGATAATTGCATTGGCTGTATCAATCAGGGCCTGATTATATATTTTTTCGTTAACTAATTTTTTTTCTATACTTTTTTTCTCGGTAATATCATGAATAATTGAGTAAAA
>JADQBU010000329.1 GCA_016278435.1 Halanaerobiales bacterium | reverse complement strand
ATCCTTGTTTGATAAGGCAAATATTCAATCAGAGGCTGAGGGAGCCCGGAAGGGACCCCGGCAAATTTATCAGGAACTGGCCGGAATTATGGGAAATGGTTATATTAATATTATACGAGATGGCAAGAGATTAGATGGAGCAATTAAAAAAATAAATATCCTGGAAGAGGAATTGAATGCTTTAACCGGTTTGTCTGATTTCCACGAATTGATGTTATCGCATGAGACCAGCAGTGCTCTGCGGACTGGTAAATTTATCCTCAATGCAGCCAGGGAAAGAAGAGAAAGCAGGGGAGCCCATTACCGGGAAGACTATCCGGATAAGAAAGAAGAGTTTGCGGGTAAGGTATCTGTTTTACAGAAAGCAGAGACAGGTTTACAGATTGACTTTATAGAAAAAAGCCGGTTATTCTGAGGTGCTTAAATAATGACAATCGAAAAAATCGATTATAATAAATGTATAAAATGCCAAAAATGTATTACCCTGTGTCCGATGGATGTGCTGAGAGCGGGTGAAGACAGGCAGCCGGTGATAAAGTACAGGGAAGAATGCCAGTCATGTTATTTGTGTTTTTTTGAATGTCCTACCAGAGCAATTCTGGTAAAACCAGACCGGCAGGCGCCCTTATTCGATGTTTATTAATGACATTTTATCAAGAGAATTTCACTATGACATTATCACAAGATAAACACATCACCTGAAATTTTGCTTGACAAACAGGCTTTATTTTACTATAATACTCTTTGCAGTATTATAAATAATTTATATTGTAGTTGGTTATATAAACCAGCAAATTCAGCACGGAGAGGTGTCCGAGTCTGGCTTAAGGAGCATGATTGGAGATCATGTGTAGCCCTTGTTGGCTACCGAGGGTTCGAATCCCTCCCTCTCCGCCATTTAATAATGATTGTAATGTTTTGAATACATGTAAAAGCGATATTAAAAGTAAAATGACAACAATTTGACAACAATTAAGAAGAATCCGGGTTAAATTCCGGGTTATTTTTTTATCAGTAAATTAAAAAGGTAGGTGTTGTTATGAATGAAATCACCTAATACTTATAAAAAACATATGTTTTGCAGGAGATAGCCTCCCAATGTCGAATGAAATAATATAGGTATATTTGGTTATTTTTAGTTATTTCTAACTATATCTTATTTAAATAGATATGATATAGACATGGATTAGTAATATTAAGCAGTTATAACTCCCTAATAGTATTTAATAGATGAATATGACATTTAATATTGTTATTAGATAGTGTTATTATATAAATCAAGAATGATAGTATATTTGAAAATTGATAATTTATGTAGTTGGTTAAAGGTGGTATCTATGGTATCATCTGATTTTTTTATCAATGGTACTTATGGGTTATTTGTGCCTAATTTTAAATATACAAAAGTGGTTTGAATATAAGGGTGGGATTATGGGAAATGTTATAAAAGATAATATAGATGAATATGATTATATGGAAGGGTATCATGGCACCGATAGACATAATTTAATTGGAATTAAAAGGGGAAATTTTAGGGTAAAAAAAGATGATGAAGAAAAAAATTGGCTTGGTAATGGAATATATTTTTTCATAAGTAGTTTTGGAGAAGATCCAGTAGAAAAAGCAAAAAAATGGGCAATTGTCGATAGCTGGAATAAAAATCTAAATGAATATACTTATAATGAATATTCTGTAATTAAATGTGAAATAATAATTAAAGAAAATACAGTACTAAATTTAGTTAAACGAGAGCATTTAAATATTTTTAACTATTATCGAGAACAATTAAAAGAAAGAATGACTGAACATGAATTAAGAACAAACAACTTTAACGATTTTAAAATATTTGAACATATTAAGAAGCAAATTAATAGTATAAGTATTATTAAGGCCAGAATTTATACTATGCTGACTGCAAAAGATAGAAGAGCAAAAGTAGTGTCAAATATACCAAATTGTACAATATTATGTGTTAATGATAATGAATTTATAAAACAAAAATCGATTGAAGAGGTTGAATATGGGAGGGTTAAGTAATGAAAATTGAAAATCTGGACCAAAGAGATGATTTGTTAGCAGATCCAGAGCAACTTAAAGAGGAAATAGATTTATATTTTGAAAATATTTCAAGAGAAAAATTAAAAAAGGATTTAGAAGAAGCTGGATTTGTTGTGGAGGATCTTAAAACATTTGATTTTGAAGAATGTTTATCAGACATAAAAATTAAAATGTCTAACAATCAAAATAATTATATTATAACTCAAGCAAGTAAGGAATATGATGACGACGAAAAAGACTTACGTGATGCAGCATGACTTCTCATAACAGTATTTTAAGATTTGAGGATTACTATGTTGATGAGTTTACTTTTGAAAGAAATGAAAATTTTAGTGTCCCCCAAGGTGAAAAAGTGGAATTAGATTTAGACTTTAATTTTGACATTCAAGAATTAGATGATGATAAATTCATAAGAAAAATAATATGTACCATTTTTGATGAAGAATACATCAAAAATAATAAACCTTTTTATTTAAAGATAATAATTTCAGGTATTTTTTGTTTGCCGAATTTTGATCCGGATAGCGAGAAACATAATGAAATTAAAAAAAAGAATACATTAGCTATTTTATTTCCGTATGTTCGCACTCTTATAAGTCATATGACACTCGAAATGCAAATAGAATCAGTGAGATTACCACCTATGAATATTAATTCATTTTTTGATACAAATAATTAGCACAAAAACCAGGGAGAGATGACCTGGTTTTTCTTTACCCAAACCACTGAATTGAACTATCAACTTTTTTTAGTATTTTAGTAATATAAATAGTGTATTTTTATACTCTCAAAAATGCCGTTATGTCAAGGTTTATTTTTATGAAATTCGCTTAAGTAGAAAAAATCCTGTCTGCATGACATAGATATTTATATATTAAATGATATTTTCAGACAGTATTGATTTTACCAGGATCTTGACAAAACAGTGATATATAGTGTAAAATAGATAATACTAAATGATGGAAAAGAGATTGGAGATCATGTGTAGCCCTTGTTGGCTACCGAGGGTTCGAATCCCTCCCTCTCCGCCATTCAATAATTATAAAAGTACTAAGAAAATCCGGGATAATCCCGGTTTATTTTTTATTAAACATGGTAAATAACGAACCAGTTATTTATAATAATAAAACAATATTCATATTTATGCAGGATATTTGCTTTGTCTTATTGAATAATGAATAGTAATATAAAATAAAATATCCGGAGAATCTTTATAATAATCAACAGTGATTTCTTAGTGCTGTTGTATTTTTAAAATAAGTGGGGGTGTTTTAAATAAAACTAAGTAAAAGATTAACTCAAAAATATCGTAGAAATAGTCATATTAGTCCCAAATCTTATCAGGAATATGATGTTAAAAGAGGGCTTCGCAATCTAGATGGTACCGGTGTTAAAACAATTTTAACTGAAATATCTGATGTCACTGGTTACGAAGTAGATGAAGATGGTAAAGTAGTACCGGTTGAAGGAAGATTGAGATATAGAGGAATAGAAATAAAGGACCTGGTCAATGGGTTTCTGAAAGAAAACAGACATGGGTTTGAGGAAACAGCATATCTGTTAATGTTTGGCGAGCAGCCGGTCAAAAAAGACCTGGATGAATTCAATTATGAATTGACTAAAAAAAGGTCTCTTAGCAAAGAATTTGTACAGAATATTATCCTGCCTTTTCCCAGTAAGGATATAATTAATAAATTAATGACGGCAACAACTGTTTTTTATAGAACAGATGTAAATCCCGATGATATTGCCACCGATAATGTTATAAGACAGTGTATGAATCTTATTGCCAAGTTTCCTACAGTTGTTGCTTATTCTTATCAGGCAAAACAATACAAACATAATAACAAGAGTCTATATATTCATAATCCCAGAACTGATTTAACAGCAGCTGAAAATTTTCTTTATTTGCTGCGAGAAGACACGGAATACACAGAACTGGAAGCTCAAATACTTGATTTAATGCTGATTATCCATGCTGACCACAGTGGTGGTAATAATTCAACCTTTACAAATCACCTGGTGAGCTCAACTCATACGGATACCTATTCAGCTATAGTGGCTGCTCTGGCCTCTTTAAAGGGACCTCTACATGGTGGAGCCAATTTGAAATGTGCTCAGATGATGGATGGAATAAAAGAGAATGTAAAAAATCCTGATAATGATAGTGAAGTGCTGGAGTATTTAATTAATATCCTGAAGGGAAAAGCCGGTGATGGTTCCAGTAAAATCTGGGGAATGGGACATGCTGTATATACCTTGTCTGATCCCAGAGCAGTATTGCTTAAAAACAAAGCTAAAGAGTTAGCTACCCAGAAGGATAAAATGGAAGAATATGAATTATATGAAAGAGTAGAAAAAAAGACAGGGGAAGCACTGGCAAAATACAAGGGTCTTGACAAAAAGCAGCTTAATATTTCTCCAAATGTTGATTTTTATTCTGCCCTGGTATATGATCTGATGAACTTTCCGCGTGATATTTTTCCGGCTATGTTCTCTATGTCAAGAATAGCTGGATGGTCTGCTCACAGGATTGAACAACTGGAGTGTGGGAAGAAATTAATTCGCCCTGCCAGTGTTTATGCCGGTCCAGAAGATGTTAAGTTCCAACCACTGAATAAAAGAAGTTAATTTTGTAGAGAGAAAGTAAATCCTATAATCTACTGGTCCTGTGCCAGTTTCCTTCATTTTAAACTGCCTATTTATGGCAGTTTATTATTTTATAGGAAACTGGTAGTAGGTTAGCTTCTTGCCATACTACCAGAATATTTTACTAGAATAGATAATATTAACGCAAAAAATAGATGGGTTATAAAAAATGTAAAAATTGAAAGGGGTTTAATAGAGTGTCAAGTATGCAATATTATTTGAAATTTAAATACCTGTTATTAAATGAATCGGACTATCTTCACTAATAATAGGCTCTAAC
>JADQBU010000244.1 GCA_016278435.1 Halanaerobiales bacterium | reverse complement strand
GTTTATACTCCCTGTGTTATATCTGGAGCAACTACACCTGCCAGTATGGCCGGCACAATTGTCCAGGGTATTTCTGAAAGTATTGTTGGTATTGCTGTTTCACAGTTGATAAGAGAAGGAACACCGATTATTATGGGCGGAGTTTATGGAATCATGGATATGAAAACTACTATCTTCAGTTATGGTAGTCCCGAATTCCATGCTCTGCAGGCCGGTATAGCAGAAGTAGCCCACTATATGGGTATCCCTGTTTTTGGTACAGCTGGTTGTACTGATTCACATACCATGGATGGTCAGGCAGCAGCAGAAGCAGCGATGAGTATTCTTCTGGCTGCTCAATCTGGAGCCAATCTGGTTCATGATTCAGGTTATATCAGTTCAGGACAGACAGGCTCACTGGAACAGCTGGTTTTAGATGATGAAATAATTGGAATGGTTAAAAGATTTATGCGGGGAATAGAAGTAAATGATGAAACCCTGGCCGTTGATGTAATTGATAATGTAGGACCCGGGGGACATTTTCTTGGTGAAGATCACACCATGAAACACTTTAAAGAAGAGACCTGGTTCCCAACTTTAATTAACAGGATGAGGTATGACGGCTGGAAAAATCAGGCTGGTGGAACTACTATGGGAGAAAGAGCAAAGAAAAAGCTTCATCAAATTTTAGATGAACATGAAGTTTCACCACTTTCCGAAGATATTCAGACAAAAATAGAAAAAATAATCGAAAAAGCTGAAGAGAGGGAAGCAGGTAAATCAAACAAGAAAAAGGGAGGAAAATAAGATGGCAGATTTAGAAAGACTGGCTGATGCCGTAATCAAGGGTGATCAGGAAACAGCAGTTGATCTTACAAAAAAGGCAGTCGATGAAGGAGTCAAGCCTTTAAATATTGTAAATCAGGGATTAATTGCCGGTATGAATGTTGTTGGAAAACGATTTAAAGCCGGTGATATGTTTGTACCGGAAGTATTAATGTCAGCAAAGGCAATGAAGAGTGGAATGGAGATAGTTCAACCCCTGCTGGTTGAAGGAGAAATGGAGGCAGCAGGAAAGGTAATGCTGGGTACTGTCGCTGGGGATTTACATGATATCGGGAAAAACCTGGTAGGTATGATGATGGAAAGTGGTGGTCTGGAATTGATCAATCTGGGTACAGACATTAAACCAGAAGAATTTGCAGAAGCTGTTCGCAAACATAATCCTAATGTTCTGGGAATGAGTGCCTTATTAACCACGACCATGCTGGCCATGAAAGATACAATTGAGGTATTAGAGGAAGAAGGCTTAAGAGATAACTTGAAGATTATTGTCGGTGGGGCTCCTGTTACCCAGGATTTTGCCGATGAAATTGGTGCAGATGGCTGGGCCCCTGATGCTGCCTCAGCCAAGGACCTTGTCTTTGAATTGATTGGAAAATAAATTATTGGAAGGAGTGAATGGAATATGAAGAGTAATTACCAGGTAACAGAGTCTGCAAATTTGCAGGTACTAACAGAGGATCAGATAAAACGGATTCTGGGGGCAGCGAAAGAAGTACTGGAAAGAACAGGTGTAGTTTATTATGATCAAGAATCTCTAGAGATTTTGAAAAAATCCGGCTGTTTTGTTGAAGGAAACCGGGTCAGGATACCAAGCAAACTAGTGGAAAAGGCCTTGAGAACAGTCCCTACCAAAGTGACTTTAAGTAACAGTAGAACAGGGAAAAGGGTTATGGAGTTGACAGGTAATAATGCTTATTTTGGTACCGGTTCAGATACTCCCTTTTTTATAGATCCCTATACCCAGGAGAGGATTCCGGCCAGTAAAAAGACAGTGGCAATGGCTGCCAAAACAATAGATGCTCTAGATAATATGGATTTTGTTATGTCCCTGGGTATTGTCCAGGATGTTCCCCAGTTAGTATATGATAGACATCAATTCCAGGCAATGGTGCTCAATACTTCTAAACCAATTGTTATTACAGCCAATGATGTTGAAGGATATGCAGATATTATTGAGATGTGTGAAGTAATAGCCGGAGGGGAAGAAGAGTTAAGAAAACATCCTTTTATGACTCTTTATGCTGAACCCATATCTCCCCTTCAGCATGCAGAAGATGCAGCGCAAAAACTTGTTCTAGCCGGAAAAAAACAACTGCCGGTAGTCTATACCCCCTGTATTATGTGTGGTGGTACAGTTCCTGCTACACTTGCCGGAGCCATGGTAAATGGTTTAGCAGAGAGTTTAAGCGGTCTGGTCTTAAATCAACAGACAAATGAAGGTAATCCTTTCATTATGGGTGGAGTCTTTACTATTATGGACATGAATACAACCATCTTTGCTTACGGTGCACCTGAATTCCATTTATTACAGGCTGCACTTGCTGATGTCTCTAATTACCTCGACCTACCGATGTTTGGAACAGCTGGTTGTACTGATTCCAAGCTTGTTGATGAACAGGCAGCTATTGAAGATGCATTATCAATTGTTATAACTGCCCAGTCAGGAGCAAATTTAAACCATGATGTTGGATACATTGAACATGGTAATGCAGCCTCCCTGGAAAATCTGGTAATCAGTAATGACTTAATAGGATTTGCCCGGCGAATAGTCAGGGGAATTGAAGTAAACGATGAAACCCTGGCTGTTGATGTTATAGATAAAGTTGGTCCGGGGGGACATTTTCTGGGTGAAGAACACACTATGAAATATATGAAGAAAGAGACATATTATCCCGATTTATTTGAACGGACTTTCTATGAGAACTGGGAAGCAGCGGGAAAGAAAACATTATTTGATAGAAGTAATGACAAGGTAATAGATATTCTGGAAAACTATAAACCGGAACCATTACCGAAAGATGTTCAACAAAAACTTAATGAAATAGTTAAAAGAGCAGAAAGCAAGTTATAATCTCTATTAGTAGGGGGTAATATCAAATGGCTAACCTGGCAATGGGTATCGATACTGGAGGTACATTTACAGATGGAGTAGTATTTGATATAGAGAAGAAAACTATTCTGGCAAAAACCAAAACCATAACTACCCGGCATAATCTAAAAGGTGCAATCGATAACTGTATTAATAATTTAATCAGTTTAGATAAGTTTTATCTGGAAGATATTAAAATGGTTTCACTTTCCACTACCCTGGCCACTAATGCAATTGTTGAGGGACAGGGTGCTGAAGTTGGTTTAATTTTAATTGGATTTCAACCAGATAAAGAATTACCAACACCATATCATATAAATATTGCCGGTGGTTGTAATATCAAGGGAAAAATAAAAGAAGAAGTTGATCTCAAGGCAGCTAAAAAAGGAATAGAAGAAATGAAAACAAAAGTAGATGCGTTTGCAGTTTCTGGATATTTAAGTATTAGGAATCCAGAACAGGAAAAAAAGGTTGCAAAATTAGCAAGGGAAATGACAGGATATCCAGTAGTATGTGCCTATCAACTAACTTCTGACCTTGGTTTTCATGAAAGAGCTGTTACTGCAGTTTTTAATGCCAGGTTAATGCCGTTGATTACTGATTTAATAAAAGCTGTTCAGGATAATTTAGAAAACCGGGGAATGACCGCATCTTTAATGGTGGTTAGAGGAGATGGTAGTTTGATTTCTGCTGAAAAAGCCTGTGAAAAGCCGATTGAAACATCTCTTTCCGGGCCAGCTGCCAGCATTGTGGGTGCTATGACTCTAACTGGAATTGAGCAGGGAGTTGTTGTTGATATGGGAGGGACCACTACTGATGTGGCTGTGTTAAATCAGGGGAAACCTAGACTGACAAAACAGGGAGCCAGAGTTGGTGGCTGGTTAACCCGGGTTAAAGCTGCTGAGATTACCACAATTGGGCTGGGAGGAGATAGTTTTATCCAGGTTTCAAGTGATGGAATACTGGAGATTGGACCACAGCGTGTTTTCCCTCTGTGCTGGGCTGTTAATGAATTTTCTCATTTATATGATGAGTTAAAAGCAATTAAAAAACAGAGTTATTCACCAATTGATTCCCAGCCTACATCGATTTTACATTATATTAAAGACCCAGTAAATTTTAATTTAACAGAAACTGAAAAGGAGATATTGAAGATAATAAAAAATGAGCCTCACTCCCTCTATCATATTGCCCGGAAACTGGATAAATCTATTGAAATTCTCCCATGGAGACACCTGGTAAATGTTGGCTCTGTCCATCGTTCTTCCCTGACACCTACTGATATACTCCATTTGCAGGGCAAATTTACCAGATGGAACCGTGAAGCAGCAATTCTGGGAACAGAAATAATGGCTGCCAGGTATCAAAAAGAAGTTGACTCTTTTGCAGAAGATGTAATTGAAACGATTAATTATAAGCTTTCTGTTTTGATATTAGGAGTTTTAAGTGATAAGAAGATTCAGGAAAGTAATCGTGATGATTTTTTATTAAAGCAAATATTATCCCGGGAAGACAACTCTGTCATGAATTTTTCTGTGCAGGTTAAAGTACCTATTATTGCTGTTGGTGCACCTGCTGCTGCCTATTTCCCAGATGTGGCCCGAAAATTAAACGCAAATCTGCATCTACCACCTTCAGCTGAGGTAGCCAATGCTGTAGGAACTGTGAGTGGTAAGGTTGTGGAAAGATTACTGGTTATTATTAAACCAGGGGAGAATGGAGGTTTTTTGGTCCATACTCCAGACGGTAGAAAAAGCTTTATTCAATATGAAGAAGCGGTGGCTCACGGAAAGAAAAAAGGCCGAGAACTTGTTTATCAACAGGCCGTCAGTTCAGGTGCCAGGGAGATTGAGATTTTCTGGGAGCAACATAATAAATACAGTAATTTTGCCGGACAGAATAGTGAAAAGGTAGAAGATAAATTATTTATCGAAAGCAGAATAGAATTCTCTGCTGTCGGTAAACCCTGGGATTGAGATTAAGTTTCTTTAAACTACTGGGAGGTGAATAAATTACCGGAAGTACCGGTAATAAAAAATATGATTTTAATTGGAGAGTTAATTAATTCAACCAGAGATATAATCAAGAAGAAGATTAAAGAAA
>JADQBU010000136.1 GCA_016278435.1 Halanaerobiales bacterium | reverse complement strand
AACCGAAGGTAAAATCTCTTCTCCCTGCAGCCCATCGGGATATCCTGACCCATCAAGTTTTTCATGATGGTTTCTGATCATCGGCAGAATATCCTGTAAAAAATAAAGGGGAGAACATATTTTTACACCGATAAGCGGATGTTCTTTTATTTTGGCAAATTCCTCTATTGTCAGCTTATTTTCGTTCAATAAGATATCACTGCTGATACTAATTTTGCCTATGTCATGTAAGAGTGCCCCTTTTTTAATATTCCTGACTTCATTCTCTGGAAAACCCATCTTCCTGGCAACCAGTTCTGCCAGGTAAGCAACTCGCTCAGAATGCCCGCTGGTATAGGGATCACGGGTCTCCAGAATTCTGACCAGAGAGTATAATACATTGCTTATATTCTCCATCTCCAGGCTGAGGTCCCTGATTCTAAGCAGTGATTTCAGTCGGATGTTTAGTTCTGTCCGGCTGACCGGCTTATTTAAAAAATCATCTGCTCCCACCTGGTAGGCCTTGAGCTTGGATTCCTTATCTCCCAGAGCTGTCAGCATAATTACTGGTAAAAAACCGGGAATGTCCAGATTCCTGATTTCACTGCAAACTTTAAAGCCATCTTTTTCTGGCATCATCACATCCAGTAATACCAGGTCAACCTTTTCAACTTTACATTTTTCAACAGCCTCCTCACCCTTCTCAGATGCAAGTACTGTATAACCTTCCTCTACTAGATAAGTCTCAATGATCTCCCTGAAGTCGAGGTCATCGTCAACAATTAAAATGCTGTAATCAGCTGGTCTTAAATTCTTCATCTTGCAATCACCATTTCAATTTTTTTAAACAGCTCATTCATTTTTACAGGCTTGGCCAGATATTCATCAAAACCCGCTTCCAGAATTTTATCCCGGTCTCCTTTCATGGCATAGGCAGTAACCCCGATAACCGGTACATCCCTGAATTGCTTCTGGTCTTTTATCATCCTCAGAATCTCATATCCATCTAAACCTGGTAATTGAATATCCAGCAGAATCAGGTCCGGTAAAAACTCCTTAACTTTATTCAGAGCCACGGAACCATCTTCAGCTATTTCCAGTTGAACATCGTACCGGGTTTTCAGAAACTCCACAAGCAGTTCACTGTTAATCACATTGTCTTCAATAATCAATACCTTTCTAAACTCCATTTCTCCGCCTCCGCTCCGACAGTGAGATTTCCGGATCTAACCTGTCCGGTATTTTAACTATAAACCGGCTCCCCTTACCTACTTCACTTTCAACCTTGATTTCACCCCCACAAATATCAATCAGTTTCTTTACCAGATCCAGTCCTAATCCTGTTCCTTCATATCTGCGGCTTAAACTACTATCAAGCTGAACAAAGGGTTTGAATATATCTTCCTGCTTATCCCGGGGTATGCCTATCCCCGTATCCCAGACCTCTATGATGATCTTCCCCTCTTGCCGGCATGCTTGCAAGCCGACATGCCCGCCTTCAGGTGTAAATTTAATAGCATTTGAGAGTAGATTATTTATAATCATCTTAATTTTACTCTCATCCCATTCTATCCTTGTCATCCCATTACCCGAAATGTCCGATTCCAGGGTTATCCCTGCCATCTGTGCTTTCCCCTTAACCAGGACCAGACTATTTTTCAATAAGAGTTCAAGATTAAAAGCAGTTACATCCCAGTCAACTTCATCACTTTCTATCCGGGTCAAATCCAGAATATCATTAATTAATGAGAGAAGATTGTTCCCACTCTTGATGATATTTTCTATATATCTGAGCTGTTTCTCATTGAGTTTGCCAGCCACTTCATTCTGCAAAAGATCTCCGAATCCCAGAACAGAATTTAGGGGTGTACGTAATTCATGGGACATAGTAGCCAGAAATTCTGACTTAGCCCGGTTAGCTTTTTTAATCTTTAATAAATTAGCCTTTTCCTCACTGATATCCCGGAATACCTGAACTGAGCCTGCGGGCTTATTTTCCTGGTCATAGATCCGTGCTATACTGATCTGACAGGGTATACATTCCCCGTTTTCCATTTGAAAATATACCTCCTGCCCGTGGATTATATCCTTTTTAGCAGTAATCTGTTTAAAATAGCAGCAGCCTTCGGAATCAGCTTCCTCTGGATAATGGCACAAATTACTGCCTTTTTCATCCCTGGGCCAGAGAAAATTACAGCATTTTTGCCCGATTACCTGGCCAGCACTATAACCGGTTATTTCTTCAGCACCCCTGCTCCAGGTTCTGATAATATTATCTTCATTTATACTGAAAATACCTTCTGCGGCACTGCCTAAAACCGCTTCTGCATAATTTTTTTGATTTATCAGTTCCTGATTTTTTTCCTCAAGGATTACAACCAGTTTTTGAATAGAAAGATACTGCTTATAGAAGTAATAAATAGTTCCTCCCAGCAGTATTAAAGTAAAGAACAACATAATTATTTGTTCTGCTATATGTATTGAATCCAGATAATCTCTACTGTCCGAAATCCGACTACTGTACATATCATTCAAATCAAACATAACTTCTTCCATCTGTCTAGAATGAGGGATTACCTGACCAGCAAAAATATCAATAGCACCTTCCCGGTCTCCCTTGTTAAGCAGATTTATTACTTCTCTGGCCTCACTGTGTATTTTTTCATGAATCTGCTCCAGTCCCTGGATCTCCTGTTGCTTTGTTTCTCCTTTTTCCAGATCTGCCAGCCATCTTCCCAGTTGGTCATCAGTATGGTTTATTATCTCAGGAGCATAGCCAGTGACAAAGGCATTCTCCAGTTCCTGCATCCAGCCCCGGTGATAATACCTGGCACCATTCAACTCCAGCTCTTTATTATAAATCGAATTTATATTGTCAATAACCAGATGTTCTCTTTTTACTACCCACTGGTTAATAACTCCCTGAACCACCAGCAGTAAAAGCAATATTACTGCACCCACTTTTATTTTATTGCCATACATTAGACCCACTTCCCGTTTTTTAACTTTAATTGACAAAGATTATCATTATGCATTATAAACTATTTCTAGATTAAACTATAAAATTCCTGCTTTTAGGAATAATTATTGAATATTTTAAAGGTTTTGCGCGTTTATTGTAGAATTTTTTTAGTGTATATGATTTATATTTATTCAGCCAGATACAGGCCGAAAGGGGTTAAAGGTGAAAAAAAATTATTTAAACAGTATACATATAGAATACAGGGTGCTCATTCTTATTACATTATTAATCGTGTTAACACTTTTTTATAATTACCTGCTTTTTCATACTCTGGGAGAGCTCTTCAGTATTGTTATTGCTTTTACCCTGGGTATAATAATTTTAAATACCAGGAAATTCTCCGGCAATAATTTTTTAACTTTTATGGGTATCGCCTACCTTTTTATCGCTTTCATGGATCTTCTTCATACCTTATCCTATAAAGGACTAAATATAATTTTTGTCAGTAATGCCAATATACCCACCCAGTTCTGGATCAGTGCCAGATACCTGGAAGCTCTATCTCTGCTATCTGCTGTTTACTTAATTAAAAGAACTGTTAAATTAAAAGTTATTATTAAATACTTCTCCATCGTTACACTGCTTTTAACTGTAAGTATCTTTATTGGTTTTTTCCCTATCTGTTATCGACCGGACACCGGCCTGACAGCTTTTAAAATTACCAGTGAATATCTGATTATCGGAATTTTCCTACTTGGTATCTATTTCCTCTATAAAAATAAAAAGAATCTAAATCAGGACCTGTTTAGATTTATCAAATACGCCTACATATTTTCTATCTTCGCCGAGCTATCATTTACACTTTATAATGATGTTTATAGTCTAATCAATGCGGCAGGCCACATCTTTAAGATATATTCCTTTTATTTTATCTACAAAGCCATCATCGAAACAACCCTCAAGCAGCCCTATGACTTACTATATTACAAATTGAAAAACTCACGTGATAAATTAATTAAAACAAACCAGAGCTTAACAGAAAATATAAAGAAACAGAAGAAAGTTGAAGGAGAACTAAGAAAATTTTCCCGGGCAGTAGAACAGAATCCAAGTACAATAGTAATAACTGACCCGGCCGGAAATATTGAATATGTTAACCCGAAATTCACCAGGATTACAGGTTATCCTCGAAAAGATGTAGTCGGCAAAAATCCCCGGATTTTAAAATCAGGTCTGGGTACTGCTGAAGTTTATGAAGACCTCTGGCAGACGATCAGTTCGGGAAATGAATGGCGGGGTGAACTCTGCAACAAAAAGAAAAACGGTGATTTATACTGGGAATTCGCCTCTATCTCTTCAATCAAAGATGAAGAAGGAAATATCACACATTATATTGGAATCAAGGAAGACATTACAGAAAGAAAAGAGATTGAAAAAGAATTGAAGAAGGCCAAACTGGAAGCAGAACAGGCCAATCAGGCCAAGAGTACTTTCCTGGCCAAAATCACCCATGAAATAAGAACCCCGATGAATGGTATCATCGGTTTAAGTGAATTAATGCTTGACATGGAATTAGACCAGAAACACCGGCATTATTTAAAAATGATCAATAATTCCGCCAATCTACTTCTGGACACAATCAACGACATACTCGATATATCGAAGATCGAAGCCGGTAAGATGGAGCTTGAAGAAAAAGAATTTAATATTGCCAGATTAATAGAAGATACTATTCAACCCTTTGCCATTGAAGCCCATGAAAAAAATCTGGAATTAAATTATTATATCGGACCCGGTGTTCCAGATTTTCTTTTCAGTGATTCCGGGAGATTACGCCAGATTTTAATTAATCTGATCGGAAATGCCATCAAATATACCGAAAAAGGAGAAGTATTCCTGGAAGTAAAACATATTAAAGCAAAAGATGAAAAAGTAGAAATTATTTTCCAGGTCACCGACACCGGTATCGGTATACCTGTTGATAAGCAGGAAAAACTCTTTCGAAGTTTCAGCCAGATTAATAATCATCGAAATATCAAGAACGGATCAGGACTCGGTCTATCTATCTGTAGACAACTTG
>JADQBU010000332.1 GCA_016278435.1 Halanaerobiales bacterium | reverse complement strand
TCCTCATCGATATCTTCAACCCTGTTATGTTTAATTGCCTCTTTCATGGTATCAATTATTTCAGAACGACCTCCATAATTAAGGGCAATATTTAATTCCAGCCCTTGATTGCTGGAAGTCAACTCTTCTAATTCTTCAATTTCTTTAGCCAGGTAAGCCGGTAATTCTTCCCTTCTTCCCAGAATATTAATTTTAACATTATTTTGATTTAGTTCATCAGCTTCATTTTTTAATGTTCTTTTCAGGAGACCCATTAAAAAATTTACTTCATCTTCGGGTCTTTTCCAGTTCTCAGTAGAAAATGCATACACAGTTAAACAGGCAATATTTAGATTGTCACAGGTTTTAACGATTTTTTTCAGGGCATTAACCCCCCTGCGGTGTCCTTCACTTCTGGGCAATCCACGTTCGCGAGCCCATCTACCATTACCATCCATAATAATTGCAACATGTGTTGGAACTTTCATAATCAAACCTCCCAGCGTAAACTAATCACCCCCTCTCGGGAGGGGGTATATATTCATAATCTTCGTAACTCCAGATAATTTTTAGATACCCTTGGTTAATCTCCTTAACTGCCAAAACTCTTTTTGAACCTTTCCCTGATTTGTTTCCGGGAGGAACTGTTTCTACCGTTTCAGCCTTAATATTTTTCTTTTCCAGAAGATCAAGTGCCTCTCTTAATTTCAGACCCAGCACTTCCATCTTAGACCTCCATTATCTCCTCTTCTTTCTTCTCTACAATTTCATCGATCTTTTCTGTATAGTCATCTGTAATTTCCTGAATATTATCCAGACCCCGGTGGTAATTATCTTCCGAAATGTTACCATCATTTTCCATATCTTTTAATCGATCATTGGCATCACGTCTAATATTTCTAAGAGATATTTTACCCTTTTCAGCCTTATCATGTACAACCTTTACAAGCTCTTTCCTTCTTTCTTCAGTTAACTGCGGGATATTAATTCTGATAACATTACCATCATTGTTGGGGGTTAAGCCCAGATTTGCTTTTAAAATTGCTTTTTCAATATTTTCTATAACACTCTTATCAAAGGGCTCGATTAAAAGCTGACGAGCTTCAGGAGCAACAATTTTAGCCATCTGCTGTAAGGGTGTCATAGTTCCATAATAACTGGCCTTGATATTTTCTACCAGAGAAGGCCGGGCCCTACCAGTCCGTACAGTATTAAAATCCTCTTTTGTTGCCTTTAATACTTTCTTCATTCTTTCTTCTGTTTCTCTAGTAATCTTTTCAATTAACACTTTCTATTCCCCTCCTTGTTTTAATGAACATATGTACCTATCTCTTCTCCCTTTACAGCTCTTTTTATATTTCCCTTTTCTTTTAAACCAAATACTATCAAAGGAATGTCATTATCCATACACAAGGAAACAGCTGTTGAATCCATGACCCTGAGAGATCTGTTTAAAACATCTATATAGGCCAGTTCTTTCAACTTAACAGCTTCAGGATTAATTAAGGGGTCCGAATCATATACACCATCAACATTTTTTGCCATCAAGATAGCATCTGCAGAAATTTCAGCAGCCCGTAGAGCGGCAGTGGTATCGGTTGTAAAGAATGGATTTCCAGTTCCAGCAGCAAATATAACAACCCGGCCTTTTTCTAGATGTCTGATAGCACGTCTCCTGATATAAGGTTCAGCTATCTGCCTCATTTCAATTGCAGATTGGACTCTGGTCTCTAACCCCAGTTTTTCTATCGCATCCTGTAAAGCCATAGCATTAATCACAGTAGCCAGCATTCCCATATAATCTGCAGTTCCTCTATCCATACCTTTGGCACTACCGGCTATTCCCCGGAATATATTGCCTCCCCCGACCACAATAGCCATTTCAACTTCTGTTTCATAAATTACATCATAAATTTCATGAGCTATCATTTTAATTATTTCAGGGTCGATTCCATAGCCATTATTGCCCGTTAGAGCCTCACCGCTAATTTTAAGCAAAACACGGGAATAAACCAGATTATCCTCCATTAATTTTACCTCCGTCTTTAATATTCTCTGAAAATTATTAAATACCTTTTTTTATAGTCTGAATTATAGTAAAAGAGAACACCTTTAAAGTGCTCTCTTCTCTGTGATATTTACTTGTTTTTATTAAGTTCTGCCCTGACTTCACAGGCAAAATCTTGCTCACCGGTATCTATACCTTCACCCAGTTCATAGCGGATATAACGTTTAACAATTAATCCTGTATCAGCCAGATATTCACTAACACTGATATCCTGGTCCTTAACAAAAGGCTGCTCCAGCAGGCATACCTGAGTATAATATTTACCCATTTTACCCTCAACGATATTATCTATAATATTTTCTGGTTTACCTTCATTTAACATCTGTTCTCTATATATTTTTTTCTCTCTGGTAATAGCTTCCTCACTCACATCTTCCTGAGATAAGAATTCAGGATTACTTGCTGCAATATGCATGGCAATATCTTTAGCAACTCTTTTGTTTTCTTCATTAGCTTCCCCATCCATATCTACAAGTACACCAATTTTTCCTCCCATGTGAATATAGTCCTGTAAAAAGCCATCGGTCTCAAATTTCTGGAAACGTCGTAAATTTATGTTTTCACCTATGCTGGCAATTGCTTCTTTGATTACAGTATTAAGGTCTTTGCTGGATTCCTTATACCAGGACTCATTTAATAATTCATCTACTGAGTCAGCCTCACTCTGTAAAATATGTTCAGAAATTTCATCAACAAGTTTTATGAATTTTTCATTTTTAGCAACAAAATCAGTCTCACTGTTTACCTCGACAATTATTCCTTTTTTCTTATCACTCTCGATCATTACATTAACCATACCCTGGGCAGCTATTCTACCAGCCTTTTTGGCTGCATCAGCAATTCCTTTTTCCCTGAGATATTCAACTGCTTTTTCCAGATCTCCATCATTTTCCTCCAGTGCCTTCTTGCAATCAAGAACACCGGCACCTGTACGTTCTCTGATTTCTTTAACATCTTTCATAGAAATTCCCATCTTGCAATCCTCCTTTATTTCAAAAAAGACGTGGCAGGTACTAATAGTTCCCACCCCACGTCTTTTTGATTACTTATTCTTCAGTTACTTCAATTTTTTCTTCTTGTACTTCATCTTTAATCTCTTCCTCTGTAACCTGATCACCCTGTTTTCCTGCCAGAACTGCATCTGCAATTACTCTGCTTATGAGCTTAACGGCACGAATAGCATCGTCATTTCCGGGTATAATATAATCAATAACATCAGGGTCACAGTTGGTATCAACAATCGACACTATGGGAATATTTAATTTTTTAGCTTCAGCAACTGCGATTGCTTCTTTCCGGGAATCTGTAATATAAACTACATCAGGAATTCCATTCATACCCCTGATACCACCCAGAAATTTCTCCAATTTATCATGCTCTTTCTTCAGCTCAACAACTTCCTTTTTAGGAAGAACCTCAAACAGCCCTTCTTCTTCCATTTCTTCCAGTTCAATCATTCTGGAGATTCTCTGTTTTATTGTCTGATAATTTGTTAGCATGCCACCCAGCCAACGCTGGTTAACATAAGGCATACCACAACGTTCTGCTTCAGCTTTGATAGTTTCCTGAGCCTGTCTTTTTGTTCCCACAAATAAAATCTTCTTATTTTGACTGGCCATATCCTTAACGAAATCATAGGACTTGTCTATAAGCTTGACTGTTTGTTGCAGGTCAATAATGTAGATACCATTTCTTTCAGTAAAGATGTATTCTTCCATCTTGGGGTTCCATCTTCTGGTTTGATGACCAAAGTGGACACCTGATTCCAGTAGCTGCTTCATATTAACTACCGACATTCCTTACACCCCCCTTCCTGGTTTAGCCTCCGCCCATATCAACCTCGTACATATTTAAAATATGTACCGGACTTTAACATCCGATATCACTACTGTAATTATAAAATTACAGCACCGGTGATAGAGTCCATAGACGTGTGTATTTTTTCCATTACGTAGTATACCACATTTAAACATATTTATCAATATATTTATTCACAATATAATATCATCATGTTTATATGATGTAATAAGCACCTTACCATCATCAGTAAAAAATTTCATGGTACGTCCATAATTCTTGCCGACCTCTTCACCTTGAACTTTAATTCTCATTGTATCCAGTATTCTCTTGACACTGGCTATATTTCTTTTCCCCACCTTCATATGTGAATCAACTCCAGCGGTATTAAACATATTTGCTCCCCCGGCAATTTTGGCAATCAAATTATAATCCGATGCCCCTTCTCTTTTCATTTCTTCCACAAGTAAGGGGATACCCGTATCAGCGTATTTCGCTGCTTTTTTTCTCTCTTTTTCCCGCTTGTTTTTTGGTAACATGATATGAATTAAACCACCAATTTTATGAATTTTATCATAAAGAGCAATACCAATACAGGAACCAAGACCGATAGTAGTTAATATACCGGGGGAATTTATTATTGCAAACTCTGCCATTCTGACTCTAATAACCCTATCTTCCATTATACATCAAATCCCAGGACACTTAAAAGTTTTTTCAGGGAAGCAGGTTCTGGTATAAAAAGGAAATAACCTTCAATTTCATTGGTACCATCACTAAAAATAGTTTCAATTAAAAGAGCATAATCAGCAGGTTCATCCATCTCAACCATTGTTGAGCTTAAAATAGCACCTACCATATCATGGGCATATCCAGGAAAGGACTGGTTTAATTCCAGACCGGTAAGCTCACAAAGAGCTTTAAGGTAGGAACCACTTAAAATATTGCCCATTTCTTTTATTGCAGATATCTCCATTTCATTCAGGTTATCAACATCAACTTCATAATTTAAAATAATTTCAAGGAGATATTTTACACTATTTTCAGTCAGGATAAATAATATATTACCCGGAATATCACCCTGTACTCTGAGCAATACTCCGATCATGTTTTCTTCTATATTACCGGTTATTTCCGGGACTATTGAGACCGGTTTGATTTCCACAGCAGGAACTGACATATTTATCTGG
>JADQBU010000389.1 GCA_016278435.1 Halanaerobiales bacterium | reverse complement strand
TATACCATCCATGCTGAGAGAAATACTCCCTTCCCATAGGCTTTATTGATAATTTCCGGGAAAGAAACGATCTTTGTATTATTTCCATCATAAATATTGCCATCCCGAAAGATTAATTCATCTTTTTTTAGCCCGAATTCCCGACCGTATTCAGCCACAACCAGTTCTGCAATGATTGATTTTAAATTTTCAGCCGCATTCTTAACAGCATTCCCGCCGACCAGTGTACTGCGAGAGGCTACAGTTGAACCACTCTCCGGTGCTACAGAAGTATCTACTTCCATATAATTAATCTTATCCATCTCTACACCCAGTTCTTCTGCTGCAATCTGAGAAAAAACGGTCTTTAACCCCTGCCCATTTTCGGCCAGGCCGCTGTAAATAAATATACTGCCATCTTTCTGAATGGAAATAATTGCTCCGGCAGCATCAACACCTTCTGCCCCCAGGCTGCATCCCCGGAAACTGACGGCCAGTCCTATCCCTCTTTTTTTATCACCTGACTGAGGCTGACTGTATTTTTCATACTTTTCCCGATAGTCACTTGCTTTAACAGCTTTTTCTATCACTTCCTCCAGACTGACAACATGGTCATCCAGTTTCTGACCACTGGCTGTTACCGAGTTGTTTCTATAAATATTCTTCTGGCGGAACTCCAGGGGAGTCATACCCAGCTCACTTGCCAGTTCATCCATCAAAGATTCCTGGGCAAATATGACCTGGGGGGCCCCGTATCCGCGCATGGCTCCTGTGTAAACATTATTTGTATAGTAGCCATAGGTATCAGTCCGAACATGAGGCACCTCATAGGGGCCAGTTGCCTGTACTACCGACCTCCAGGTTACAAATGGGGTCTGGCAGGCGTAGGCACCGCTGTCAGCAACGACTTCAATCTCCATTGCTGTCAATTTACCTTCTTCGGTCACACCTACTTTGTATTTCATTTTATAGGGATGTCTTTTATAGCTTTCAATGATCGATTCATCCCTGGTATTAACCATTTTAACCGGTTTACCTGTCTTCAAGGCCAGAACCGCTGCCCGGGCGGCCATAGAAGAAATCACTTCATCTTTACCACCAAAAGAACCGCCCATATTATCCTGGATAACCCTGATCCTGCTTAAATCTGTCTGCAGAACAGTGGCTACTGCATCACGGGTTGCATAGGGGTTCTGGACAGACCCATAGATGGTGACCAGACTGTTTCTATCATGGGGAACAGCTACCACTGCTTCCGGTTCAATATAGGCGTGTTCAACAAACTGTGTGCTGTATTCCCTTTCCAGAATAAGATCTGCTTCTGCAAATCCTTTCTCTATATCACCTTTTCTAAGTGGATGGTGAACTACCTGATTATTATCAAGTTCCTGATGAACACTATCTGCCTCCGGTCTTCTGGCCTCTTCCGGGTCAAAGATTCCGGATAATTCCTCATACTCTACCTCAATCAATTTGGCAGCTTCGGCTGCTGCTTTTTTTGTTCTGGCAGCAACCATGGCAATCCCATCACCAATATACTTGGCTTTATCACGGGCCAGAACCCTCTGGTTTTCAATAATTACCCCGAATTCATTGTTGGGTATATCATCAGCAGTTAACACAGTTTCCACACCCGGATAAGTAACTGCTTTGTCAACATTTATACTTACTATCCCGGCATGAGGATATCTGGTTCGCAATACCTTACCATACAACATCCCCGGGAATTCATAATCAGCTCCAAACTTTGCTTTCCCGGTTACCTTCTCAAAGGCATCTACTCTTTTTACCGGTTTATTTACTTTATTGAATCCCATCCCTTCACCTCCATATCTACTCTAGAGCAACATCAAGATACTCAAAAGTTATTACAGAACTTTCTCCCCAAAACATCATAAATATTCAGTAAGTTATTTTACTACGGCCTTCCGCCCATGGTTAAAGCCATAATAGCCTTGGCCGTATGTAATCTATTCTCTGCCTCATCATAGATTACTGAATGGGGCCCATCGATAACCGGATCGGTAACCTCATGTCCCCTGTCTGCAGGCAGAGCATGCATATATAACGAGTGTTTATCGGTTAAGTCCATCCTTCTTTCATCACAGATCCAGTCTTTATATTTCTCCAGATTGGCTTTTATCTCTTTTTTGCCTTCATCACTTTCCGGATCTTCTACTCCCAGGAATCCACCCCAGTTTTTGGGGATTACAATCTGAGCTCCGTTAAAACCTTCATCCATATCATGGGTAACCTGTAATCTGCCACCACTATTTTCTGCATTTTTCCTGGCCTGTTCCATAATTGCCGGCATCAGTGGGAACTCTTCCGGATAGGCGAAGGTTACATCCATACCAAATCTCGTAAATAACAGGGCCTGGGTCTGTGGTACAGATAATGGCTTGGCATGGGTGTCGGCATAAGCCCAGGAAACAGTGACTTTAGTTCCCTTTAAATTATTACCCAGTTTCTCCCTGATGGTCATCAGGTCAGCTATCCCCTGCAGTGGGTGGTAATAATCATCCTGCATGCTGATAATCGGTACTTCGGCATGTTCCGCCACATTATTTAAATACTGATTACCGATACCGAAAAAACAGTTTCTGATCGCTATCCCGTGGCCAAACCTGCTCAAAACTTTGGCGGTATCTCTGGCCGATTCACCGTGTGAAATCTGCATTTTATCGGGAGTCAAATCATGGGCATGCCCGCCCAGTTGAGTGATTCCTGCTTCAATCGAATTTCTGGTTCTGGTTGACTGCTCAAAAAACATCATGAAAATTGTCTGGGCCCTCAGCAGATTATCAGTTGGTTCATTCATGGCAAATTTTAATTTCAATTCTTCGGAAAGTTTTAATATTGTATTAAGCTCTCCTTTTGACCAGTCCTGGGTTGCAATAAAGTCTTTTCCTCTTAAAATTGAATCCATTACTTAATCCACCTCCAGAATTATTTATAAATAAATTATTTAATAAAATAGGGATAAAGGGCGTAAAAAGCCCCGGCTTTCGTTAAATGCTCAACAGGAACCTGTTCATTGACAGAATGGGCATAAATTTCATTGGCCGGACCAAAACCAATACATGGTATGCCGTGTCTGCCCATAATTGCAACTCCATTTGTACTGAAAGTCCACTTATCAACTACCGGTTCTGAACTGAATAATTCTTTATAAGTCTTAATAGCTGACTGCACTACCCTGTGGTCCTCAGGCAGAACCCAGGTTGGATAATATTTTTCAGTCTCATAAACAAGACCTGTGTAGCTCGGTGTTTTATAATTTAAAATCTCAACTCTGGCCTCAACACCGGCTTCTTCGATTACCTCTTCCACCTGCCTTACTGCCAGTTCTTTATCCTCATCAACCGTCAAACGGCGGTCAAGATGGATAGCACTCCTATTGGGAACTGCACATAAACTGGGAGTTTGATTGGTTATATTGGTAACAGTTATCGTACCCTTCCCCAGGAAATCATCGGATTTTAACCTTTGATTTAATCTTTCTATACCCGAAATGATGGGAGCAATTTTATACAGGGAATTTTCTCCCCTTTCCGGAGCACTACCGTGGCAGGAAACACCTTCAGTAATCACTTCCATCTCCATTCTACCACGGTGACCCCGGTAAATATTAAGATTTGTCGGTTCTGTGACCACGACCAGTTCAGGCTTAATCTTATCTTCATTTATGATATACTGCCAGCATAGTCCATCACAGTCTTCTTCCTGGACACTCCCGACAAAATAGATTGAATAGTCAGGATAAAGCTCTGATTCTTTAATAACTTTCCCGGCATATACCATACTGGCCATGGCGGCTTCCTGATCAGTTGCTCCCCTTCCGTAAATTACTCCTTCTTCATATTTACCTGCAAATGGGTCCCACTGCCATTCCTCCCGGTTGCCAACTCCGACTGTATCGATATGGGCATCAAAAGCAATTACTCTATCTCCCTCTCCAATCCGCCCCAGGATATTACCCATGGAATCTATTTTCACTCCATCAAAATCTACTTTTTCCATCTCCTGTTTAATCCTCTGGATTACCTCTTTTTCCTGACAGCTCTCTCCAGGAATCTTGATCATATCCTGTAAAAAATCAACCATTTCATCTTTGTAACTGGCTATGTTTTTAGAAATCTTTGCTACTAAATCTGCTTCCGGCTTCACACCTTTCAACCTCCCTGTTCTTTTCCCCTTTCAATAATTCCTGCTGTTGATTAGATAAACCTTTAATACCAGATATAGATTAACTCACTCATAAACTCTATATAAACTCTATTAATAAAGACTTGATTCACAGGCCGGTACAAATTTTCCCTGCCCCCGCTCACCCAGAAATTCACCATCTCTCATAATAATCTTACCCCGTGAGATAGTTATCACAGGATAGCCCTTAACTTTAATCCCGGCATAAGGGGTATATCCAGCTGCCGAATGCTGCCCGGAATCAGAAATAGTAACTTCTTTTTCCGGATCAAAGATTACCAGGTCCGCATCTGTTCCCGGCTGAACACTCCCTTTCCCGGGATACAGACCAAATATTTTAGCTGGATTTATAGAAAGAATTTCAATCATTCTTATGATGTCAAAAAATCCTCTTTTTACTCCCAGGGTATAGATCAGAGGCAGCAAAGTCTCTGAACCGGGAATGCCCGGCAAAATTTCCAGACAGTCCTCTGCACTAAATTTCTGCTCCAGATTGTAGGCACAGTGGTCAGTTGCAACAACCTCAATATCTCCCTTTCTTAATCCTTCCCATAATTTTTCATTATCTTCCTTCTCCCGCAAAGGAGGAGTCATAAAATACTTCTGGCTATCTTCTCCTACCAGTAATTCATTATCAAGAGTTAAATAATGGGGTGTAGTCTCTGCATATATACTGCCGCCTGCCTCTCTGATTTCCTTAAAGGCCTGATACCCTTCAGCTGATGATAGGTGGGCAATATAAATCGGCATACCCAGTTGCCGGGCGAGTCTCCCCACCTCTAATACTGCATTATATTCTGCCCGTGCTGGACGTAAAACCGGATGCAGGTATGCGGGTAGTTCTTTTCCGGATTGATATTCAGACATAGTCTCCTCAATTAACTGGTTATCTTCAGCATGTACTGTCACCAGCAATTCCAGTTCCCGG
>JADQBU010000122.1 GCA_016278435.1 Halanaerobiales bacterium | reverse complement strand
GGGGCTGTAAGCCAGGAGACCTGCCTGTTTATTAAAATCTACATGCTTCGGGGACAGAAATGTAGATACACAGCAAACCCTGTCTTTAAATCGAAGCCGGGGTTTCTTTATTTTCCTGAAGCAATTATATAACTATAATAGTTTATTTTCCGGGAGGAACAAGAATATGAAAAGGATTTTAATCTTTACCTTAATATTTACATTAAGTTTCGGACTACAGGTTTTAGCTGCGAATTTTCCGGTGACCGTTAAGGACGATCTGGGGACTAGTATTACAATAAATGAGAAGCCTGAGCGCATCATATCACTGGCTCCCAGTAATACTGAAATCCTGTATGCCCTGGGACTAGAGGATAAGATTGTTGGAGTTACAACCTATGCCGATTATCCTGCGGTAGCAGCAGAGAAGGATAAAATTGGTTCTATTATTGAACCGAGTATTGAGAAGATTGTAGCCCTTGAACCAGACATAGTAGTTGCTTCAGATATAAATAAGATGCAGACCTATAAGCGATTAAAAGAATTAGGTTTGAATGTTGTCGGATTTAAAGCCAAAAATGTTGATGAAGCCATTCAAATTATTAAGAGAATGGGTAAAGTTACCGGCAAAGGAGAAAAAGCTCAGGAAATTGTAACAGATATGTATATCCAGCTGGCTGAAATCAGCAATATGGTTGAAAAATATGTACAGGGCAAGAGTAAGCCTAAGGTTTTTTATGAACTCTGGCATGATCCCCTTTATACGGCAGGTAAAAATACATTTGTGGATGACCTAATAAACCTGGCCGGTGGCATTAATATTGGGGCAGATGCCCGGGGGGAATGGCCCCAGTACAGTCTGGAAAAGCTGTTAACTGAAAATCCCGGTGTATATATTGCTATCTTACATAGTACACCTGAAGGGGTTACAGCAAAAGAAATCAAAAATAGAGATAGATACGGCACCCTGAAGGCTGTTCGCAATGACCGGGTATATATTGTCGATCAGAATATTGTCAGCCGCCCTTCACCGAGGTTGATCGAAGGTTTAAAGGCTTTTGTCAAGGCTATTCATCCCGAATTAGCAGCTGAGGTAGATAAGATTGAATAAATTCAAACTGACCATAAGAAAAATGGAGTTATTAAGCTGATTTGGCCAGTAGTTGTTAAAACTAAAAAAATTTCAGATAGAACGTTTTAGTTAATCAAGGGTCCGGTTATTCCGGGCCTTTTTTGCAGGAAAAATAGAGTTTTTGTTGAATATCTACTTAAAGACTGTGTTGAATATCTACTTAAAGACTGTAATGTCGGAAATATTGGTTTAGTTTTACATTAGATATTTGTAAATAAATGTGATAAGATTAAGGCCGGGAGATGATTCCTTTGCCGTTAATAAAAAGAGTACTTAAATATTTATTTCCATATAAAAAGAGACTGGCAGCTGGCATAGTATCAATGCTGATACATTCCTTTCTGACCATCTTTTTTATCAAGGTCTTTAAGGATTTGCTGGAAACCATAATTACTGATATCTCCGCAGGCCAGGAAGGTATTGTAAAATTAACCTGGATTGTTTTATTCATGGTATTTATATATTTTGTTAAAGGGATAGTATTTTACGGACAGAAATACCTTACTTCCTATGTAGCACAGAAAGCGGTCCGTGACATACGTAATGAACTATATCAGCACTTACAGGAACTGTCACTCGGTTTTTATAATAAGCGTAAGACGGGTGAACTGCTGTCAAGGGTGACAAATGATGTTGAAAGGCTTGAAGGTGCAATCGTCGATGGTTCGGTTAACCTTTTTTATCAGTTTTTTACCTTTGTAGGGGGTATAGGGTACCTTTTTTATTTAAGTGTACCCTTGACCCTGTTTTTAATTGTGGTAATGCCGCTGATTGCCTATCTGCTGGTAAAATTCAACCGTAAAATAAGGAAAGTTAGCAAGGATGTTCAGATTAAAATTGGAGATGTTACCGATATCCTGCAGGAAACACTTTCAGCTGTAAAGATTATCAAATCTTTCGGCCGGGAAGAATATGAATATCAGAGGTTCAGTGCTGAAAATCAGGCTAATTTCCGGGCCAGAGTTAAAAATGCCCAGTACAAGGCGGTAATTTCTCCTGTGATTGAGTTTGTAGCCGCTCTTGCTATTACTTCTATTCTCTGGTTTGGTGGATATCAGGTAATGCAGGGAAATATGCGCCCTTCAGAGCTCATAGCTTTTTTCACCCTGCTTTTAACTATTATCGGGCCCCTTAAATCTCTGACAAATTTAAGTGGTATGGTCCAGCAGGCTCTGGCGTCAGCTGAACGGATATTTGAAACAATGGATCTGGATACAAAGATTACTACCGGAGATGAGCAATATACTATGGAGGAAGTTAAAGGATATGTTAAGTTTGAGGATATTACTTTTTCCTATGATAAGGAAGATACTATACTGAATAATATCAATTTTGAAGCCTGCCCGGGTGAAGTTGTAGCACTGGTAGGGGCCAGTGGAGCCGGGAAAACCACACTGGTCGATCTTTTACCACGGTTTTATGATCCCAATCAGGGCAGGATACTGATCGATGGACATGATATAAAGACGGTTAAGCTTAATTCATTAAGGAGACATATCGGGATAGTACCACAGGAAACAATATTATTCAGTGGAACTCTTGAAAATAATATTGCCTATGGTAACCTTGATGCCAGTCGGGAAATGATTATAGAAGCGGCCCGGGCCGCTAATGCTCATGATTTTATTATGGAATTTGATGACGGGTACGATACTGTAGTTGGTGAACGGGGAGTCGGTCTTTCCGGCGGCCAGAGGCAGCGAATAGCAATTGCCAGGGCCATTCTTAAGGATCCCCGGATTTTGATACTGGATGAAGCCACTTCGGCTCTTGATGCTGAATCGGAGTCCCTGGTCCAGGAAGCTTTAAACAGGCTAATGAAGAATAGGACAACTTTCATCATTGCCCACCGTCTAACGACTATTAAAGATGCTGACAAGATTCTGGTTCTGGACAGAGGTCAGATACAGGAACAGGGGACCCATGAGTTTTTAATTAATAAGGGTGGAATTTACTATAATTTATATCAGGGTCATTTTCAGGGAAATAAGAAATGGGCTTAGAAGATTCTATTACTATAAAGTGTGGTGGTTATAACCATGTATCAATATTTAATTGATATTATCAGTGGGAAAAGGCGTAAAATATATGATAGACCGATACTGGTAGTACTATTTTTGCTTGAGATAATATATTTTCTGGTGATTAAGGCCAGGTCGTTATTATATAGATTTAATATCTTAAATACTGAGAATCTGGACTGCAGAGTTATCAGTATTGGCAATATCACTACTGGTGGTACAGGTAAAACTCCTGTAGTTGATAAATTCACCAGGATGCTCAAGGCTGCAGGTAAAAAAGTAGTAATTATCAGCCGTGGTTATGGGGGGAGTGTTAAAGGTCCGGCTATAGTGTCTGATGGTAAAGAGATAAAGCTTGATGTTGATGAAGCCGGAGATGAGGTCTATATGCTGGCCCGGCAGCTGCCGGATATTCCCGTAGTAATTGGTAAAGACCGCTATCAAGCTGGACAACTTGTGCTTAAGGAGTTTAATCCTGATATAATCCTGCTTGATGATGGTTTTCAGCACCGTCAACTGGGAAGGGACCTTGATATTGTGGTCATAAATGCCCTGGAACCATATGGTAACAACCACCTGCTGCCCCGGGGATTTTTAAGAGAACCACTTTCAGCCTTTAAGCGGGCAGATATCTTTATAATCTCTAAATCAGACCAGGTTTCACGCGAGAAATTGAAAAAGATTGAAAATAAATTAAGAACCAATAATCAGCAGGCCGGTATATTTACTTCCTGTCACCGGCCGCTTTTTTTAAGACCGCTGACCAGTGAAGATAAAGACACCTTTCCACTTGCAGAAATTAAAGGTAAAAAGATTATGGCTTTGAGTGCGATTGGCAGCCCTGATTCTTTTTTGCAGAGTCTAGAGAGCCTGGAGGCAGAGGTAATTAAAGCTATTACCTATCCAGACCACTATAGTTACAGGGAAAAAGATCTGATGGATATCGCGGTTCAGGCCCAGCTCAATGAAGTGGAATGGGTTGTTACAACAGAAAAAGATGCTGTAAAATTTACTGATGAGATGCTGGCCCAATTTCACAAGCTAAATGTTGGTATATTTGCCCTCAGGATAGAACTGGAACTGACAGGTGATGGGGATGAAGGAGTTATATTAAATTTACTTAAAGGGTAGGGGATAAATAATGAAAATTACAGCCATCATTCCGGCCAGGTATAATTCTACCAGGTTTCCGGGTAAACCGCTGAAAGAAATAGCTGGAAAGTCCATGATTGAACATGTTTATAGCCGGGTTTCAAAAGCCAAAAGCCTGGAGCAGGTTATTGTTGCCACCGATGACCTCCGTATATATGAGGAGGTAGAGGACTTTGGTGGTAAGGTAGTGATGACTGATTCAGACCACAGATCTGGTACTGACAGGATTGCGGAAGTTGCTGCCGGGTTAGATAGTGATTTGATTATAAATGTTCAGGGTGATGAACCCCTGCTTAAACCGGAAATGATAGAAGAAGCTGTAGAACCCTTTTTTCATGATGATAAACTGAAGATGTCTACCCTGAAGACAGAAATAGATTCCCCGGAAGAGATGTTAAGCCCTAATGTGGTCAAAGTTGTTACTGATCTGGCCGGATATGCCCTCTATTTTTCCCGTTCCCCACTTCCCTATTTAAAGCAGGGAAATATCTGTTCTTATAAACACATCGGCCTCTATGTCTATAACCGGGATTTTCTGCTTGAATTCAGCAGACTCGCGCCGACACCTCTGGAGAAGGCTGAATCACTGGAACAGCTGCGGGCTTTAGAAAACGGGTACCGTATCAAAGTGGTTGAGACAGATTATATGTCGATCGGAGTCGATACACCTGAAGATGTGGCAGAAGTTGCCAGAATCATAGCTGCTGAAACCAGGGAGTGTGTTAAATAAATGGCTAAAGAGATTGTTTTAAATGAAAACATTATATTTGGAGATAGAACAAGACCCTTTGTTTTGATTGCTGGTCCCTGTGTCCTTGAAGGGTGGGAAAGGCCTTTAA
>JADQBU010000120.1 GCA_016278435.1 Halanaerobiales bacterium | reverse complement strand
CAAAAGCTTTGAATAAATTACCATTTTATAAGCAAAAAAAGCAACGCCTGGCAGTTTTCTCTACACTGATTACTAAAAATCCACATGCTTTTGATCAGGGAACAGACCTCGATACATTACTGCAATATGCTATAGCATATGTTCTTAAGGCTAAGAAACCGGATAATGCTGAGGAAAGGGCCGAGTTATTCTATAATGCGGGTATTTTAGTAAATGAAGTTATGAATTATACTCTCTGCTATGGACTTGATGCTTTTGTAAAAGGCAAGGTCCATCAAGGTTGGGACAGCTTCTGGTTAATGGGAGAACCGCTTTTGATTTCTTTGAAAAATTTAAGTACACTTGATAGAATTGTAAGTTCAAATGGAAAGGTATTTGTTTTTGAGAATCCTGCAGTTTTTTCTACTGTTCTGGATAAACTTCATCCTGTTGACATGATACATAAGGCTGATGATCTGCAAGATATAGCTATAAAATCTACTAATAATATTTCGCTGATATGTACAGGAGGTCAATTGAAGTTAGCATCTCTAATTCTTCTGGATTTACTGGTAAAAGAAGATACAACTATCTATTATTCAGGAGATTTTGATCCTGAAGGACTGGGTATAGCAGATAAATTGAAAAATAGATATGGTAATAGTTTAAGATTGTGGCGGTATGGTAAATCTGATTATGAAAAAACCCTTTCTAAGAGTAAAATTAGTAATAAGAGTATGAGCAAGTTACATAACCTAAAGAGTAAACAATTAAGAGAACTGAGTATATTGCTTAGAAAATATGCTGTAGCTGGTTATCAAGAATTGCTTATAGATGATTTGATAATTGATATCAAAAACAATGCTTGAAATCATTTCCAATTAAATATATACTAAAATTTAGAGGTGGTAATTATGACAATTAAAGATAAAATGAGGATCAGGCTAGATGTCAATAATATGTTTGCCGAAAGTATCGGTGAAGAACATGGAATTAAAAAAGAAAGAATAGACCAGTATAGTGATAAAGTCCGGGAAATACACAAAAAAATCCAGGGTGACAAGTTGGGGTTTATGAAACTACCCTACCAGGAAGAGGAATTGATAAAAGAACTCCAGGAGATGGCCAGAGAAAGATCGGAATGTGAGAATTTTGTAATTCTGGGTATCGGGGGATCTGCTCTGGGGAGTATCGCTCTTCAGACAGCACTCAATGATCCCTACTATAATATAAATGATCAATCCCGGGGAAATAGACCCCGGATCTTTGTGCCAGATAATGTTGACCCTGTAAGATTTAATTCTTTACTGGAAACAATTGATATCAAAAAGACTATTTTTAATGTTATCTCTAAATCCGGAGGCACGGCAGAAACGATGAGCCAGTTTTTGATAGCCAGACAGAAGGTTATTGAAGAAGTGGGTATTGATAACCTGGCTGACCATTTTATCGCTACTACCAGTGCTGATTCGGGATATTTGATAGAGATTGCCAGTAAGGAAGGTTTTCCTACATTCTTTATCCCCGAAGGTGTAGGCGGTCGCTTCTCTGTCTTAACACCGGTGGGATTAGTATTTGCCGCTTTCGCCGGGATCGATATCAAAGAACTGCTGTCTGGAGCCAGATTTATGGATGAAATTTGTGATAATGATGATATCTGGACCAACCCGGCCTATTTGAACGGTTTATTACAGTATCTTGCCTATCAGGGAGGAAAACCTCTTTCTGTTATGATGCCCTATGCTCATTCCCTGAAAGATGTAGCTGACTGGTACCGCCAGCTCTGGGCTGAGTCCCTGGGTAAAGAGGTAGATAGAGAGGGAAATATCATAAATGTCGGACCAACTCCCATCAAGGCCCTGGGTGCTACCGACCAGCACTCACAGGCCCAGCTATACATGGAAGGGCCCTATGATAAAGTTATAACCTTTCTGGAGGTTGAAGACTACGGTGTTGAGGTAGAAATTCCTGAAGCATATAAGGAGATTGAGGGTGTTTCATATCTGGGAGGTCACTCTCTCAATAAATTGATTAAAACTGAAAAAGATGCGACCGAACTGGCTTTAACCAGAAGAAACCGACTGAACTGTACTATCAAGATTCCGGAAGTTAATGAATTTACTATGGGACAGCTGCTTTACCTTCTGGAACTTCAGACCGCCTTTGTTGGGGAACTATTTAACATAAATGCCTTTAACCAACCGGGTGTTGAGCTGGGTAAACATTATACATATGGCATTCTGGGCCGTAAGGGTTATGAGAATAAAAAGCAGGAATTTAATAACCGCCCGCAGAAGAATAATGATTTAATACTATAAAAATATACATAAGAGGAGAGGTAATTATGGGGCTAGATTACAGGCAGGCAGAAAATACATTGATACAGTGGCTACAGCAACAGGTTAAGGACGCGGGTGCAAAAGGGGCAGTAGTTGGTTTAAGCGGAGGAATCGACTCTTCTGTAACATCTGTTTTATGTAAAAAAGCTTTTACGGATAATGTGTTAGGGGTTATTATGCCCTGTTATAGCAATGAACAGGATGCGGAAGATGCCGAAATGCTGGCCCGTAATTTTGATATAAAGTATATTGTCAAGGACCTGGGACCGGTGCTGGACCAGTTTCTTTTGACCCTCAAAGGTGACCAGGAAAAGACTGAGGGGGATCTGGCTATTGCCAATATGAAACCCAGGTTGAGGATGATTACCCTTTATTATTATGCTGCCCGGGATAATTATCTGGTTGTTGGTACTGATAACTGGAGTGAATTGGAGACAGGTTATTTTACCAAATATGGTGATGGAGGGATCGACCTGGCGCCTCTGGGACGGCTGGTTAAAACAGAAGTCCGGGAACTGGCACAGCATCTCAATATTCCTGAAGAGATTATTGAGAAAAAACCTTCAGCCGGTCTCTGGCAGGGACAGACCGATGAGAATGAGATGGGGATTACCTACCAGGAACTGGATGAATACATTTTAACCGGAGAGGCCCGTAAAGAAGTTGAGGACAGGGTTGGGGAGTTAAACCGGAAATCAGCCCATAAACTACAGCCGATTCCTATTCCCGCCCGCGAACAACTGGAGAACAAATAGATTTTTAAGGCAACTTTTGATAATAGATGAAATAAAACCCTGTAGCCGGTAATGACTACAGGGTCTCTGCTTCTTGCAAGGTAATTTCTGTTGGCTTGTTTTAAAAAGCGATTCCTATACCCACTGTCAGTTCATAACCGCTGAAATCATCACTGGTGGGAAGCCGGAAGTCTTCAGGAAGATTATTCAAATCTTCATCTTCTTCAATATCCAGGTCGAGGACACGGTAGTTCAGATTGGCGAGGAAGCTTACATTGTCTTTTAATGGTTTATTAATCCCCAGTCCCAGTTTCCAGCCGATATTTTTGCCGAGTTCAAGATTGTTGGAGTAGTCGTACAGGCTTTCACTTTCATCGTCTACTTTACCGACTACTGCAGCATTTAGATCCAGGTCGCCCCAGTAATAACCGATCCCACCGTTCAGGGTTAACCAGTCATTAACACGTGGAGAATAATTAAGGGAAACTCCCTGAACTTCCAGATCGTAATCTGCTGTTAATTTAATTTCATTATAACTAAAACAGCTTACAGAAGAAGATTCTGTATGATTATTTTCTTCAAAATTGAAAACTAGTGATCCACTTGCATCAGTTGAAAATCTCTCATACTGGCCGGTTACGATAGCCTGATTATCAAGTTCTCTGGCAATACCGACATAAAAACCCTGCCCATCTTCGATTTTGCCCAGGTCATTATACGTGATAAATTCCGGAGCCCAAATCTCAACTTCCTGCCCCATTTCGTTGATATTAGCAATTACACTATTCAAATCACCGGGATCTAGAGTTGTATACAGATAACCACCCACTATCTGGTAATCACCATCAGCAGCCAGTGCATTGAAGGGTAATACTGAAATCATGATTACCATCAGGACCAGTAAATACTTCTTCACATAAATCTCCTCCTTATGATTTTTAATTATCTAATAATATGTGCGGTGACATTTGTTTATTCCTGGAAAATGTTATTTATTTTGATTATTTTTCCGGATATCTTATTACTAAAGTAGTAAATTTGTCAATATATAAATTTGGAAGTTTTTAATTTTAGAAAATGAGAAGGATTTTTTTATTTTTTGTTGAAGTAATATAGCAGGAAAAATTATTAAAAAGGGGGGAAAACCGGGGAAAGTTTAGCTGTTTATTGTTGATTAAATAGATTTTTGATATTTTTTACTTAAATTAGGAGGAATAAAATGAGAAAATTAAGCGTATTAGTATTAGCACTGGTTATGGTCTTATCCATGAGTTTGATGGTTTCTGCTGTTGACTGGACTGCCGGTAAAGGTGTTGTCAAGATGGGTATGGATTTCAATGGTCAGCTTGATAATGGTACTGTAACAGAAGATGTAGATAATGGATTTTATTTAAGCGGGGAATATCTGGTGCCTTACCAGGATAACATGACCCTGGGTGCTGGTTTAACCTATCAGTTAGCCAGAAATGTTAAAGATGATACTGACGATTTTAACTTTACACCTATCTATGCTTTAGTTAAAGTTGACACCGATATGGGCGGCAAATATGCTCCTTATCTGCTGGGCCAGGTTGGTTATAATCTGTTTTCTCTTGATGTTAGTGGTGTTGATACAAAAGGCGGCTTATACTGGGGAATCGGCGGCGGTCTGCAGGTTACCGACAGTATGAATGCTGAAGTTCTTTACAGTGTCAATAATGGAAAAGCTGATGATATAGAATTATCTTATTCCAAGATCAGTGTTGGTGTATCCTTCGGATTTTAATTAAAATCTAACATACTTTAAATAGCCCCGCTTAACTTCAAGATTTAAGTGGGGCTCTTTATTATTTTGATTTAATAACCGGCAAGAAAGCCGGCCTAAAAACATAATATTAATTTACAGGTGCATCCAGTAAAAATAGGATGAGAATAGGGAATCAGGTGTAAAACCTGAGCGGACCCGCCACTGTAAGCAGCCGGTAAGAGCCTTAGCCACTTGAAATCTTCAGGGAAGGTGAGGTTGGATGGGGCTGTAAGCCAGGAGACCTGCCTGTTTATTAAAATCTACATGCTTCGGGGATAGAAATGTAGATACACAGCAAACCCT
>JADQBU010000335.1 GCA_016278435.1 Halanaerobiales bacterium | reverse complement strand
CTTTGCTCCTGTTGGTAGTGTGAAATGGAAATTCAGGTCAAATAATTTACAGGTTTTCGGTCCGGCCGTAGATAAGGAAGGCACTATCTATTTTGTGGGTGAAGATGCTGAATTTTATGCCCTGAATAGAGACGGCAGCCTGAAGTGGAGTACAAATATAGGTGATAGGGCTTTTATGATCCCGGCCATTGGTCCCGATGGGACAATATATGTATCTAATCTTAAAAACAGATTATATGCTTTTAATAAGGACGGCACAGAAAAATGGCATATTTCTATAAGTACCCATAGCCGCAGAAATCCGGCAGTCTGGCATGATGGTACTATCTATGTGGGAACTGATAATGGTAGAAGTTTACTGGCATTAACTCCGGTCGGTAAAACAAAATGGCGGGTTAAAGCAAAGGGTGTGATTACAAGTCCGGCCATCGGCCCTGATGGGGCAATCTATATTGGTGATACCCGGGACAATTTCTATGCTGTGACCCCGGACGGCAGGGTAAAATGGCAAAAAAAGTTTGAGAATGAATTTGTTTCGGCTCCGGTCGTGGGCAAGGGTGGTATTATCTATTTGATTAATGGTGGAATGGGTAATAAAGTCTATGCCCTGAACCCTGAGGGAAGTATATTATGGGAATGTGAAACAGGTGATACCAAACTCAGGACTCCTGCCCTGGCCAATGATGGAACTATTTATACCGGTAGCCCCAACCATACTGTCTTTGCAATCAATTCCGATGGTACGATAAAGTGGAAAAAACATGTGGACAGAGGGGTTACCAGCAGCCCCCAGATAGGATATGATGGAACTATTTATATCGGAACAGAGAAAAGCACCTATGCTATAGAGGGCAGTAGTACCGGTCCCATGGATTCCAGCTGGCCCCTGCTGGGGCGAAATGTCAGGAATACGGCCTGTATTGATGAAGTCAGCCGGTTGTTCGATTACAGTAGTGAAGGTTCTTATTATGATAATCTGGTGGATAACAGGGTTGAGGTCATTCTGAAATTGAAAGATAGTACGGATTTAAAAGGTATAATTGTAGATTACAACAGGGATAATCTATTTCTGCTGAACAAAGAAGAAAATGTCATTATGGTTATGAGAAGTTCCGTAGCTATGGTCAGGGTAATAAGAAATTAGTTTGGTGAAAATTTTTCATGATGTTAACATTTAAAATATCAAATTTATCCAGAAAAGTTTGACTTTGCCTGTTTTTTTTAATAAAATAATTTACAAACATAAGTAATTGTCTATTTTTGTAAGTTTTGATATTGATACAAATATTAATCTTAAAAAACATGAAAGAAAGAGTGGTATCTTAATGAGTTTATATAAACAATCTAATTATTTAAATATTATAAAGGCAGAAGATGTGGAAGAAATTATTTGTTACAATTCTTTGTTCGGTGCTGGAAATATACACTTATTATATGATAAAGAATATATAGAAGCTTTAAAGACTTTTAGTGAAGCAAGAACAAATAAGAGGTACGATGATAGGATTATAGATGATTTGGTTGCTGCTAATCTGTTGGCTAAAGATGAATTTATTAATAAAGAGAACGAAAGGATTAAAAGCAAGAACAGGATATCTAAGTGGATTAAATCCTTAACAAATAAAAATATAATAAAAAATTTAAATCTATCAATTTCTGAAGAATGTAATTTTATATGTCCCCATTGTTCAAGATATTACACCAAGGAATTAAGGAGAACAGAAAATAATAACAAAATGATGAGTTTTGATATCGCCAAAAAAGCGATTGATTATTATATTCAAGAGATCTGTGTCCCCCAGAGTCAGACTCCAAATATACATTTCGGGGCAGATGAACCCTTGTTAAATTATAATGTTCTGAAAAAAACTATTACATATATAAAAAAAATAGATCCTTCATCTGAACTATCATTAAACACAAATTTAGTATTGTTAAATAAAGAACGGGCTATGTTTTTAAAAGAGAATGATGTTGAAATATGTTCTTCTTTAGATGGTTTTAAAGAGGGAAATAACAAAGTTCGTAAATATGGAAACAATAAAGGGACTTTTGATGATATTGTCTTAAAAATTAATTTATTGAAGGAAATTGGTTATCCTCTAAAGGGAGTAATAACTACAATATTTGATGAAAACTGGGAGAGTATTAATTTTGAATTTATTGACTGGTTAAATGATATGGGGTTTGAAACTGTTGCTATCGATGTTGATCTGGTTAATAATATGGCGCATGATAAAGATGAGTGTGTTACAAAGTTATTTGAACTATATAAATACATCAATAGTTCAGGATTAATATGTGGGGGATTATGGCTGAATCCATATGAATTATTATTAAATGGTAGTGAAACAATACCTGCTTATTGTAAGGGAATTAAGGGACTGGGGATTTCAGTTTCCTATAATGGTGATATTTTTCTTTGTACAGGTAGTAGAAAAAAACTGGGACATCTAGATGATATTGAAGGTATATTTGAAAATAATAGTGACTTTATTAATTATATTAAAGTTTTATTAAATACTGATAATACAGACTGTGAGGGTTGCATGATAGAAGGTGTTTGCAGAAATTTGTGTTTGATGACCGCTGAATTTACTCAAGAAACTAATAATAATAGGAAAGAAGAGATTTGTTATATACACAAAAAATTAACAAAATTACTTTTAAAAGATAAATTGAAACGAGAGACAACTTAAACATCTAAAATATAAATCAATATATCTTTCAGGGGGAGGTGAAATTATGAGAAGATTAAAAGGAGACCAGCGGTATAGTAATGGATGCACAATTGAACGCAACAAAAATTGCAAAAGCTGTTAAATTAAATATTAATTTAAAGGAGGTAAATAATGGAATATAAAAAACCAGAGGTAGAAAATAGAAACGGATGTAATGGCGGGCATCAATCTTCTACATGTTCAAGACCAGATAAAAATTAATTTCTATTATTTTTCAAAGACTATAATGTTAATAATTAACATTATAGTCTTTATTATAATTTAGACTTCTAGTTGGCTAATTATTTCAAAGGGGCATTAACATGAATTTTCATATAAAATTTCCTGTTAAAATAAAAAAACATAGTCTGAGGGATAAGTATATAATTATTTCTAACAATATCAATTATCCAATTTATATTAATACAACTGGATATAAAATAATCAACCAGATAAATCTTGGATATAACATTAAAAATATTATAACAAATTTGGCTGATGATTTTAATATTGGTTATGAAATTATTCAGGAAGATATTTTAGATTTTTTAAATGGCGACCGAATAAAAGAGATAATTGGAACAGGTAATCCGGATGAAAGAAAAAATATGATAAAGTTTTTTAAGGCAAAAGAAAATTTTATCCACACTGCCGAAGTAGAACTGACAACAGAATGTAATCTTAAATGTAAATACTGTACCAGAAATGCTAATGAAAGTGATATTTATTCAATGAATATGGAAGAATTTAAGAATAAATTCAAATACTTTAAATCAATCGGATTAACATATGTGACCATTACCGGGGGAGAGCCAACAATAGCAAAAAAATTTCAGGAAAAAAGTGAATTTCTTTTAAATAATTTTAAGTGTGAACTATTAACTAATGGTATTAATATAGAACCTTTAAAAGGGGTGTCAGGGAAGTTTGAGAGAATAAGGGTTAGTTTAGATAGTTTGAATGAAAATAATAATGATTTTATGAGAGGGAGATTCAGGTTTGTAATAAAGAATATAAAGAAATTAGAAAAGTATTCAAAAGGGGTAATAATAGCTGCAACCGTTTCTAGTGTGAATTATAAAGACATTGAAGGACTGGCTTCCTGGTGTCTGGAAAATAATTATTATTTAAACCTGGGAATGATGACAACAGGAGGTAGAGGCAGTAATTGCAAGGAATATGTTGTAAGCCAGGAAAAATACAAAAAATTATTAGAGAATGATTTAATTAAAAATGCGACTGGGCGACCAATAAATACTGACAGTGAAAGTTATTGTAGAATATTTGATGGAATAGGTGCCATCAGTCCTGATGGTAGTTTACGCCCATGTGCAGAGGCATATGATTTTTTTGAATCTATCGATCCCGAATTAATAGATAAATCTGAAAAACCTTCTTTAAACAATATTATTGAAATAGTAAATAAGTATAATGAAAGAGAAATTAATAATGATTGTCTTGATGATTTAAATGATTACTTCAGAGAATTATGTAATAGATGTGTTCTGGCAAATAAAATAATTACGGACCGATTGTCAACTTCTTGATTATAGTTGCTTTAAATCATTTGTTAATACATTTTTCCCAACCCGGATCCGGGTTCTTTTTTTGTCACGAATTATTAAATCTTACATGAATGTATTAGACTCAATTAAAATAGGAGGAGATAATTTATGACAAAAAGAGGAAAATTTAGCATGAAAAAGTATTTTTATCTGGCTGCTTTAACTATTTTACTCACCCTTGTTTTAATTTTAACCGGCTGTTCCAATGATAGTGGAGTCCCTGATGAAGAGACACTCGATAATACAGCAACAATTTCAGGCCAGGTTATGTTACCGTCAGAAAACGCATCTACAATCACAGCGCTTATTGACACCTTTATAAACAGTGCCCTGGCTAGTACTTTCAGTGGTGAAACGCCCTTTAAAAATACAAGTATAAATATTATAAATTACCAGACCGGTGAACAGATAGCCACAGCTACCACCGATAATAATGGAGAATACACAGTAACTGGTATACCGGAAGGTATTGACATAATAGTTGTTGCCACTGATGGTAATGTGAGGATGTCGGGTATCATATCAGATGTTGGTATTCAGAGTACTATTAATGGAGATATAAATGTTACAACAACCCTTGTGGCTGAGTCCCTGGCAGCAAATAGTGATGAAATTGTGGATGTTACAACAGATTCTTTAAATACAACATTAATAGAGACCGAACAATACATATTAAATAACCATACCAATAATAATGGTGAAGTTCAACTGGATCTATCCATAGGGGGAAATATAATAAATGACCAGATCGGTGATGGAGTGGCTGATTCAGCAATAAAGAGTAATATCAGTAATAATTTTGGCACAGTAATAAACTTTAGTGATTCTGATCTAGAAAATGTAATCAGGAATGCTATAAATAAAGAAG
>JADQBU010000222.1 GCA_016278435.1 Halanaerobiales bacterium | reverse complement strand
GGGGACTCCCATACCGACAAATAAAATATCTGGTTTTAGTTCATTAATTTCTGAGATAATCTCAGAACAATCATCCAGATCAAAATAACCATGGTGAAACCCACATATATATATACCTCTATACTTTTCCTTTATATTTTTTACAGACTGTTCAATAATCTCCGGTTCTGCGCCCAGCAGATATACACGAAAGCCACTTTCCTCTGCAGAAGAAAGTAGTTCCTGCATCAGATCAAAGCCGGCAACTCTTTCCCGGAGCGGCTGCCCCAGAATCCGGGAGCCGATTACCACTCCTGCTCCATCAGGAATACTAAGGTCGGCCCTGGACAGAAAATTATTAAACCAGTGCTCTTGCCGGGCTCTGATTATCATTTCTGGATTCGGTGTGACAATCAGGTGAACACAATTATCACTGCTGATTAAGCTGAGAGCCCTGTCCCGGGCTTGCTCCAGACTTACATTATCAAATCTTACCCCCAGAATTTCAACTTTTTCAGTCATCCTGACCATCCTTATTATTTAAGAGTTCCAGTACCCGGGCAGCATTTACCAGAGCCCGTTCCTGAAATTCTTCTACCTTTTTATTAAGAAGGAAACTAAAAGCCTCTCGGTCAGACCACAATTCCCTGATTTCATTTTTAAATAATTTCTCATCAATATTTTCAATCGAAAAAGGTGTCGAGAGGTTCAGGGATTCCAGAAAACTATCTATCTTGGGGTCATAACTGATCCCAATAAATGGTACCCGGTTCAGGGCAGCAAAAATAAGAGAATGCAATCTAACCCCGATAAATAAATCAAAATCTACAAATTCTCTGATCATCTCCCCGGGAGCATAGATATGGTTAGCTAAAACACGGTAACCCGATGCGAGCATATTACCAAGTTCCTTTGAAATTTCCCTGTCCTGATGGTAATGCATGGGCACAATAATGACTTCTGCCCCTGTAATCTCAGCCATATAATCAACCCCATCAGCTATAACTTCCAGACTTTTATGAGAAATACCCGGTCTGACTGAAATTCCTATTTTTTTCCTATCCTGAGTCTGCTTACTATTCCCGGTTCCCTCCGGCCGTTTAAGTGCAAAAACCGGGTCTGTATATAGCTCAATCTTCTTATCCCTTACTCCCAGTTCCCTGAGCAGAGATCGGGAGGTGGAATCTCTAACAGTAATCAACTCCGCAGTACTGGCTACCCATTTAATCATCTTGCCGGCCAGATAACCATTAACCGGTCCTATACCCTGGGAATAAAAGGCTTTACTCTTTCCCAGAAGCCGGGCCAGTAAAACCAGACCAAGATAATAGGGAATCGTCTTCCAGCCGGTAACATCCTGGAGCAGGCTTCCACCTCCACTTAAAAAGAGGTCAGCCCGGCCAATAACTTTAATTATCTCTCGAAAACTATATCTATTTATCGCTTTTACCCCATACCTGGATGAAGTAAGTTCAGGATTAGCAGATAAAACAGTAATCTCCAGCTCTCTTTCAGACATTTTCCGCAGGGCATAAACTATTCCCTCCAGAATTGCTTCATCCCCCAGATTATCATAACCATAGTATCCAGAAATAACTATTTTATCCATATATTTTCTCCTTAAATCTGATGAATAATTTTACCATCAGGAACAAAACCAGACCGATTAATATCCCCAGCCATAATCCATTAAAGACCCTGATAATTGAAATTAGCAAAGGAGTATGGATATGAGAAAAGGTATTCAATATCGTTATCTGACCAATAGAACCCAGTAATAACAGGGGATAGAAATAAAGATTGTTCATAAACTTCCCCCTGAACATAAATCCCAGAACAAGGAAAGGATGACCAAATAGAAATTCTTTGAAACGCGGTCTGACAAATAGATACTGTTCCAGGATATCTCTCAGTTTTATTTCCCAGGGCGGTACAGGTAAAAGCGGGAAATTACCCGTTCTTCCCACATAGACAATTCCTCCGGTCAGCAGGATAAAAACAAGCAGTACATGTTTTACTTTTATATTCATTTCCAGGAAATTATAAACACTTTCAAATAGGTCCCTTTCAAATAAAGCCCGTTTTTTATCCTGATTCCCTTTTCCCTTCACCGGTTTTAAAATTCCGGGCCAGAAGTAGTATATAGAAATTAACAATAGTGGCAATATAAAGGCCAGTTTTACCCCGCGGAACTGCTCTACTTTAAGCACAAATGTTAGGCTGGCCAGAGAGGAAACCAGTAATAAAGCACCGGCCAGGGAAATAAGGACTGTTTTTAAAAATTTCCTTCCCCAGAACTCATCATTATCACCGGCCAGAAACTGTGATATTATCGCCAGACTGGGGAATATCACACTGCTGCCCAGAGCCAGAATTTCCCGGGTTAAATTTCCATAACCCTTGAGGATTAAACCTGTAACAGCAAGTAGCCCGGTTATTAAAATAAGCAGTCCCCAGAATCTCAAGCTGATACCCAGCAGATATTCCAGTAAAATAATTCCACCGGCAATAATCCCCAGGGCTGTAATCACCACAAAGAGCAGGGAATTACTGAAATCGGGATATGGTTGAGCGTTGCCTATAACATAACCTCCCTTTTCCAGTTCATGTTTCAGGTTATCTATAAAAGTCAGGTTAGACTGGGTCAGTCCTTCTTCGCCTCTCTTTTTCATAAATGGTTTCAGATAAAGTATGCGTACATCCCGTTCCCGGACTGCCCGCAGATAGCGGTCTATAATCTTTTCAGGAGCATAAGTGTCCATCTCCTGCTGCTGGATACTGTGAACTCTGACCAGATTATAATTAAGCCTCCTTGCCAGTTCATCAGCACCCTTCTGAGTAGCAATAAATTTCTCAATCATACCAAAATAGATTCCATTTTTCAACATCATACTGGCAGTTTGAGCTATATCATCTGGATACCCAGAGACCTCATTACCTTCAAATATAATCATCTCTGGTTTTAATTTGTCAAGTATATTCCACTCCGAATAACCGATTACCCCATTTCGCAGCCGGGGAATAACCTCTAAACCAGTTTCTGTAATCTCTCTGATTCTATCAGCAGAAAACCCGAATGTTAAATCAAGGTACTTACTATCCCATTCTTTAAAAAATACGATTAATTTATCTCCATTTAAATTGTAATCAACCTGATTATCCTCTATACTCCCAACCCAGCCGGGTATTACCTCTGCTGCCCGTTCAATTAAATCCTTTTCTGTTGTAACCAGAAAGGCTGAACTTTCTGTATAAGGAAAACCACTGATATCGGGATTAATCCTACCGGTGATCTCTTCACTTCTTTTGATTTCATTACCCATTAAAATACGGGCTTTACTTTCTTTTACCAGATTCTGTAGCCTGTCCTGATAGATGGCAACCCCGGTTAAACCCTTTTCTTTAAACTGTTTTAAAATCTCCTGTTTATCAACATCAATATTCCTGCTTAACTGGTTGACGATATCATCATCCATGACCAGTTCGATTCCATCGTTATTTTTCTCAACCAGATATCTATCCCAGGCACCGAGACTGGAAATAATCAGTGCAATTACAATTATAAACAGTAATGATTTCCGGATCATCATAAACCTGCCTTTCTTATAGCTGGCCCGCCTAGAAAATTAATATAACCACTATCAACCTTTATCTTCTCCACCCTGATGGGAAAATTATAGCGAGATAGATCAATTGAAAACCCCAGATCTTTTACAAAACTTTTAATTAACTCACCGGGGACCTGAAATTCATCAAGGCTGAGATTTTCCGGGCTAAAAGTGATAAGATTCCTCTCCTTAACAAGTAGGGCACCGGTTAATTGAAAATCAATCCTCTTTTCAAAAAAATTAACAAAGCCACTTAGATAGATCTGCCCGGGATTAAGTTTAACAACAAAATTATTTAATTCTGGATACATGTTTTCGATATATTTATTTAAATTTTCTTCAGATAAAACGATATTAAGTTCTGTATTTTCACCAATTATCATATCATCTCTAATACTGACATCCCTGTATCTGGAATCAATCTGATCAACCATCAACTGTCCCTTGCTTAAATTAACTGCCTTGACCTCCACCCGGTCGAGCCGTGAAAACAGAATCTCCCAGGCAGGAAATGAACTTACTTCAACCTTCAGGTTTTCAACACTGTCTACCTGTTCAAAAATCGAATTCTTTATCTTCTTCTCAGCCATAACAGGGAGAAGAATCTGCATAACAAGATAGAAAATTAAAGCGATTAAAATTATATACTTCCATTTACCCCGCATTTTTAACTCCCTTTTCCATTATACTTGAGATAGGCCTCAATAAATTCATCGAGCTCTCCATCCATTACCTTCTGGATATTACCTTCCTCCTGCCCGGTACGGTGGTCCTTGATTAGATTATAGGGATGGAAGACATAGGAGCGAATCTGGCTGCCCCAGGCAATCTCCTTGTGTTCTCCCCGCAGTTCTTCAACCTTCTCCGCCTGGGCTGCTTCTTTTAGCTCCAGCAGGCGTGATTTTAAGACTTTCATGGCCATTTTTTTATTTTTATGCTGTGACCTTTCATTCTGACACTGAACAACAACTCCGGTCGGTTGATGGGTTATCCGGACAGCGGAATCAGTTTTATTAACATGCTGACCACCGGCACCACTGGCACGGTAGGTTTCAATCTTTAGTTCTGTTTCATCGATATCAACTTCAATATCATCATCCAGTTCCGGGATAACATCAACAGAAGCAAAGGAGGTATGCCTACTTCCAGAGGAATCAAAAGGTGAAATCCGGACCAACCGGTGTACTCCCTTTTCCCCTTTAAGATAACCATAACAGTAATCTCCTTCCAGTAAAAGAGTAGCCCGTTTAATACCTGCCTCCTTACCGGGGAGAATATCAAGGGTAGTTAGATCATAACCTTCCTTTTCTGCCCAGCGAGAATACATCCTCAGCAGCATCTCAGCCCAGTCCTGGGACTCAGTACCTCCAGCACCAGGATTGATGGCTAGAATTGCATTCTTATCATCATACTGGCCGCTTAATCTTGTTTTGATTTCCAGGGCTTCAATAGATCTGGATAATTTGCGCAAATTTTCTTTGACAAGTTTCCAGGCTTCTGAGTCATCATCATCTTCTTCTGCCAGTTCCAGATAAACCTCAGTTTCTTCTATTTCCTCATTCAAATTA
>JADQBU010000093.1 GCA_016278435.1 Halanaerobiales bacterium | reverse complement strand
TGACCCACAAATCCAGATAAACCTCAGTCTGTAATAATTTTTCTATATCACGGCGTGACCTCTTACCAATTTCCTTCAACATAGAACCTTTTTTGCCAATTATCATTCCCTTATGAGACTTTTTTTCTACATAAATATTGGCCCTGATCAAGAGTTTTCCTTTATCTCGTTCCTTCATTTCTTCAACCAGTACTGCCACCCCATAGGGAATCTCCTCTCTGGTCAGGTTGAATATCTTCTCTCTGATTAATTCTGCAACTATAAACCTTTCAATCTGATCTGTAAACATATCAGATGGATAATACTGTGGTCCTTCCGGCAGGTGGGCAAACACCTCATCGAGTAAATTGCTGATGTTTTTTCCGGTTGCCGCTGCAATCGGAATAACTTCCCTCCCGGTATTCTTTTTATAATTTTCCAGCCTGTCCTGCAGAAGTTTACTATTTAGTTTGTCAATTTTATTCATTACTACTATAACAGCAGTATCAAGACTTTTTATCTGTTCATTTATAAATCTATCTCCCCCCCCAAACGGGGATGTCCCATCTACCATAAAAATAATTAAATCGATCTCCTTTAAACTCTCATAGGCCTGCTTAAGCATATATTTATCCAACTCATTCCGGGCCCTGTGGATACCAGGAGTATCAATAAAAATAATCTGGCCTCTCTCTTCTGTATAAATGGCATTGATTTTATTCCTGGTAGTCTGGGGTTTTGCTGAAATAATATTAACCTTCTCCCCAACAATTTTATTGATCAATGTAGACTTGCCAACATTGGGTCTACCGATCACTGAAATAAACCCGGACTTAGATTTCATTTTTGTTGACTCCTTTTCCTTCCATCTGGTCCTTATCAAAAGCCCCTGGCAAAAGTTCTCCAGAGGTATAGCTTAATTCATCACCTTTATAATTAGTCGAAATCACTTCAATATCATCACCAAACTCGGTGAAAACCTGACGGCAGGAGCCGCAGGGAGTAACTGGTTTATCAGTATCAGTTATTATTAATATAGCCTCGAATTTCTTATACCCTTCAGATATAGCTTTAAAAATAGCTGTTCTTTCTGCACAATTGGTTAAACCATAGGCTGCATTTTCTATATTGGAGCCTGTAAATATTTTGCCCCCAGTTGTGAGAACTGCTGCTCCGATAGGAAAGCCAGAATAGGGTACATAGGCCTTTTCCCGGGCTTCTTTAGCTTTACTGATTAATTCGTTCTTCGTCTTCTGGTTCATCTTTATTCCCTCCATCTCCTTTAAAAGTTACCGGTGTTGATTCTGGAACAATTTGAATCCAGGTTTGACCGGGATTTAACTTTACTTCTTCCCCTTCACCATTAAAATAATGTGTCCAGTCATCACCCTCACTTTTCCAGCTGCCATTAATTACAATCCCATCCCGGAAGATCAGGGACCGTCCGCTACCTTCAAGATTCATCCTTAACCTGCCTACATCATCCTTAACCCCGGTAGAAACAAACTGTACTATAATATTCCGGGCTGTAAGCTGGTCACCCTCTTCTGTAACATGGGGGGTTTCCAGATTATCAAGAAATCTTCGATAGTAATTATTTTCCTGATTATAGAGATAAATAACCTTATAAGTTCCCCAGTAATCTACTGTAATCTCATTTGCCCGGTCTTTATCTTCTATAAATCTAATCTGCTGGTATGAAAAACGGGGAGGATAGTCATGCCCGGTCATTTTATTTAGATAATCCTTAATTTTTAAGTACCCGGTATAGAGATTATGAGGTGGCCTTCTTTTCCCATCACGCCAGTAATAATTTCCATGATATATTTGATCAAGATGGCTGATACCGGATGTTTCCAGTAATGCAAAACCCCCGGGACTGGCTCCTGCATGTAATATTAAGGCATTATAATCAAGAGCAGTTTCTATCAGATAAGGTCTGACACTCCTGACAGGACCAACCTTATCCGGTATCTGGTCCCAGTAAAGGGCAAGAAAACGTGTTATACCACCCTCAACCAGAAATTCATAGACAATTGAGGCCTGTTTTAATCCAGCCTGAGGTCTGGCCTGAGGAGAATTTTCAATACTGACCATCAGGGCCCGGGTATAATCGAGATCTGCCATTATCTCACCGGTAAATGGTGAATATTTAATATTCCTGTTAATCTTAACTTGCTCATTTTCACTGGTCACTTGTTCATTATCTGAATTTTCCAGAGGAGGAGTTGGTGTTACCGTCTCTACACTCTCCGTTTGTTCTGTCTTCTCTTCCTGTTTTTCATCTGTTTTCTGGGCACAGCCAGTTATTATTAATATTATAACCAGGAGAAAGATTAATCCATAAAATATTTTTTTCATATTCTCACCCTTTTTATACAGCACTCAGTATAATTTCTTCTTCTGTAGTAATCTCAATTTTTATCCCAAATGTTTCTAACTGATTTATTATTATATCCAGACTACTCTTTAAAACTTCAGCTTTCCCCACTGCCTTGATCAGCACCGGGTTGACCGGAATAGGCTTATTATTAACAAGAATAGTAGGTCCTACACATCTTATCGGGCTGATGGCAGTTAAACGCTGTCCCCCGACTTCAACTCCACGGGCACCTGCTATCCAGAGTTCATTAATAATATCTCTGACATCTGAGTCATGTACAACACCAGGATTATCAAGAGTGTTTTGTTTGTCATATACCCGGACAATTATCCCGGCACCTGACATTTGAGCATAACCAGTCTTCTGCTTTAAGCCATTTAGCTGCCTCTCAAGAGAAGCAACCTTGGTCTGTAGAAAATCAACCTGGTTAAAAAATCCAGCAGCAGTGGAAAGACTTGCTGATTTATTGTTTATTTTAATTTCAATAGTTTGATTAAAGGATAATTCCCTTAACTTTTTCTTTGTATTCTCGTTTAAAATAGATTCTGGATCTACAAATTTAATCTTCCCATCAATATTGGAGATAGTTATGATACCCTTTTCAGGAAGTTCCTGACTATTGATAATATTAAGTATATCATTAATGCGCATGTTCTGTAATTCCCTGAATATTATGTTTTGAACCTGGCGGCCGTAGTCTATCATCAGACTCGCTACCTCATCCGAGCTTTCTGCCTTCTCAATCTCATATTTAAATTTCGCCAGCACATCCCGCACCGACTTTTTTTCTCCCACCCCATAGCTTTTTGCCAGATCCTCACTGTAAGTAATAACAGATTGGGCCCCCTGGCGTGCTTTTTCCAGAGAACTGATCTCTCCCGGTAAATAGATCATGCCCAGGAATCTTGCCATCAAAACCAGATTCAGGGCAAGAAATATTATAATAATAATTTTACCCAGTTTTTCTAATCTTTGTCTACTCATTTTTTAAACCTCGTAAATTAATTTGCCCGACATCAGGAACATTTGGTGACAGTATACCGCCGGATATAATCAACTTCATGGCATCTTCTACGGACATATCAAGAATATAAGTATCCTCTTTCGGCACAAGGATTAACATACCAGAAGTAGGATTTGGAGTCGTGGGCAGGAACACATTATAGAGGATTTTACCGGTCAAGTTATTAAAATAATACGAACTATCATTGGTAATAAAACCGACCTGATAAAGTCCTTTCCGGGGATATTCAAATAAAATCGCCTTTTCAAAACTCTTCCGCTGCTGGTGGAACATGCCCTCCAGTACCCCTTTGATACTGATGTAAATATTACGGAACAGGGGAATTTTAAGTAATATGCTTTCTCCAAATTTTATTATCTTTTTACCGAGAATATTCGTAGCAAAGAGACCAGCCAGAAATACAACCAGTAGAGTGAGTATAATTCCCAGTCCGGGCAACTCTCGATTAAATATCAATTCCACAACCGGGCTGGTCCAGTTATCAATGATAATAAAAAGATACCATAATATGTATATCGATACAACCAGTGGTAATAGAACCAGGATTCCAGTAAAGAATAGATTCCTAATTTTTTTTAACATTTCCCTCCACCTCACTCTGCCACTGGATTTATTTTTATGCGAATTTTTTTTATCCTGTGGTCATCTACTTCATCAACTATTATTTTCATTGAATCTAAAATAATCTCTTCCCCTTCTACCGGCAAATAACTCAAGTTATGAAGAATAAAACCACTGATAGTCTCAAAATCTTCATTTTGAGGAATCTGCTCCACTAGGACTTCATTTAATTTATCAATATCGGTTCTGGCATCTACAACTAATTCATTATCATCTATAAACCTGATCTCTTTTCTTTCCAGATCAAATTCATCCTGGATATCTCCCACAATCTCTTCCAGTAGATCTTCAATAGTAATCAATCCGGATGTACCCCCGTACTCATCCAGGACAATGGCCATATGTTCTTTTCTCTCTTTCATCTCGTTGAGAAGATTGTTTATCGGCTTGGACTCAGGGATAAAATAAACCGGTTTTATAAAATCTTTGAGGGTCATTTTTTCATCAGGCTCAATTATGAGATTCAAAAGATCCTTGACATAAATTAAGCCGACAATATCATCGATCGAATTTTTAAAGACCGGAATCCGGGAATGACCCTTTTCCACGGCTAGCTGCACCAATGCATTGATACCGGCTTCCTGATTAATGCAGACCATATCAATCCTGGGAACCATTATTTCCTTGACCAGGGTATCATCAAACTCAAATACACTTTCAATCATTTCACCTTCTATTTCTTTAATCATACCCTCTTCTTCACTGACATTTACAAAGCGCCTGATCTCCTCTTCACTTAAAAAGGCAGTAGAGATTATGTCATTTTCCCCGATCAACACTTTTATCATCAAGGAAAAGAAAAAAATCACCGGTCGCAGGATCGTCTCCAGGAATAAGAGATAAGGAGCTACAGTTTTAGAAAACTTTATCGACCTGTTGTTACCAAGTGATTTCGGTGTAATTTCACCAAAAACCAGAATCAGAAATGTTACCACACCTGTGGCGATTCCAATCCCGGTCTTACCAAAAAAGTCAATAGCAATAGAAGTAGCAATTGCAGATGAAGCAATATTTACCAGATTATTTCCAATTAAAATAGTAGTCAACAACCTGGTCTCATCTTGCAATAATTCCTCAACTTTTTTAGCTTTTTTATCACCTTTATTGCACAGCTCTTTAATTCGAATCCGGTTTACAGACATAAAAGCTG
>JADQBU010000060.1 GCA_016278435.1 Halanaerobiales bacterium | reverse complement strand
GGGGTAATAAAGCCCTGGTCGAAGTAACCCGCCGTTCAGCCTGTAGCAAATGTAATAGTGACTGCTCGCTGGCCGGTAATAGCCATGAAATCGATGAAACCAGGTTGGAAGTTGATAATCCCCCCGGAGCTGTGAAGGGGCAGAAGGTCAGGATGGAGATGGGTGAAAAACCGCTGGTAACTGCAGCTATTTTAATTTATATTTTCCCCTTGATTGCTTTGATTTCCGGTTATTTTGCCGGCAACTGGTTTGCAGTACACCAGGGACTTGACATGGGAGAAGTACCCGGGATTGTTGGTTCTATACTCTTTCTTATACTATCATTTATTCTGGTCAGGTTGGTTGATGGGATGCTCGGTAAAAGGAAGGAATTTCAGCCGGTAATTACAGAAATCATAAATGGCTAAAGGTTATTTTAAAGGGTGATTAAGTGGAGCGAAAGCAGGATATAAAAGAAGAGATTCTGGAAAAAGAATTATCTACACGTAAAATAATATTGAAGCTGGCCTGGCCTGTTATAATAGAGCAGTCCCTGGCAACAATTACTCAGATAGTTGATATGATGATGGTCGGCAGGCTGGGTGCTGCTCAGGTAACTGCCATTGGTTTAACAATTCAACCTCTCCTGTTTGCACATGCGCTTGCAGCTGCTCTCAGTGTTGGAACAACAGCCCTTGTGGCCCGCTTTACCGGTCGAGGAGAGGAAAGTAAGTGTGGACGGGTTCTGCAGCAGTCCTTATTATTTTCTTTATTAGTAGGATCGGTCGGAGGAACATTTTTTTACTTTTTTGCCAGTAATGTTATGAGCATTATGGGAGCTGAACCACAGGTTGTTACCCTTGGCACCTCATATTTTCGCTATCTGGTTCCCGGGTTTATTTTTATGATGCTGGGCTTTATGGTTACCGCTGCTCTCAGGGGAGCTGGTGATACCAGGACTCCTATGAAGGTTAATATTCTGGTAAATATCCTTAATGTTATTGGTAATTATCTTCTGATTTTCGGCCACTTCGGTGCACCGGAACTGGGCCTTGACGGGGCCGGCCTTTCCACCAGTATTTCCCGGGGAGTCGGGGGAATAATTTTGTTGTATTTTGCCTTCAGTGGTAGGGGGGTTCTGATGTTAGTCGGGAAAAAATTCTTTATGCCTGACTTTGAACTGATAAGACGTATCTTAAAGATCGGCCTACCCGCTACCCTGGAACAACTTGTTATGAGGACAGCTCAGATCTTCTATGTAAGGGTGGTATCCGGTCTGGGTACAGTTGCCTTTGCTGCTCATCAGATAGCAATCAACGCCGAATCCATTTCCTATATGCCTGGTTTTGGAATTGCAGTTGCTGCAACAACTCTTGTCGGTCAGAATCTTGGTGCAGGCAGACCTGGTGAAGCGGAAAAGAGTTCTTATGAAGCCTGGAAGATAGGTTCAGTTATTATGGGATTTATGGCCCTGGTCTTTCTGATATTTCCAGAGACCCTGATCAAGCTCTACACCAGTAATCCAGAGATTATACAATTGGGAGCACGCAACTTAAGAATAATCGCTTTTTCCCAGCTGCCGATGGGGACTCAGTTTATCTTTGCTGGCTCTTTAAGGGGAGCTGGAGATACTCGCCCTGTCTTTTACAGTACGGCAGTATCTAGCTGGATAGGTAGGTTCGGGATGGCTTATCTATTTATTCAGGTCTGGCACTGGGGACTGGCCGGAGCCTGGGTAGCCATGGTAATAGACTGGATTATGAGGGGAAGTTTTGTTCTCTTTAGATTTAGACAGGGGAAATGGAAGCAGATTGAGGTTTAATTGCATTAATTTAGATGAGAAAACGCACTTTTGATTCTGTAAAAAAACAATATCTGGCGGCTGTTAAACCGATGCATCAGCAGTTTGTGGAACCGACAAAGAACAGAGCAGATATTATCATCCCCAATGGAGGTTTAAATAAAATTGCCAATGACCTGATCATCAAGAAGATCAAATATCATTTATTTGAATGAAAAAGGTAGTTGAAAATTTAGAAAAGGGCAGGAGAATTATGCAAAACAGGGAATGAAAGTACCTGCAAAAAAAATCAGAAAATTAAGAATATAACATATTGTGCAGGAAAAATATACATTATATAGAAATAAATAACATAATAATACAAAAAACGCGGGGTGATTTTCTTTGGATCTGGATAAAAATCAATTCTTTTTAATTATTATTGTACTGGTTATCGTAGTGGCGGGAAGTGGATTATTATTCTGGCAGGTCTATAATAAGCACCAGCAGCAGGCCCCTGTCTTTGCTGGAGAAAGCAGTTTGCAGACTGTGGGAGATAAGGAAGAGGGGAATATAAGCAGAGAGGCAAATTCCAAAAATGTTTCAAAAGATGAAAATGACAGAGATATTTCCAGGACAGAAGAAAATAAGGTCATTGTTCATGTTGCGGGGGCTGTTAAAGAAAATGGAGTATATGAACTTAAACCCGGTTCCCGGATCATTAATGCTTTAAATGCCGCCGGGGGAGAAACTGAAGAAGCAGATCTGGACCGTATTAATCTTGCTGCCCCGGTCAGTGATGGAGAACAGGTTTTTATTCCCTATCAGAGACAGGAGAAGAATAAAGTTAATGATATTACAGTCCAAAAAAATAATAACGGCAAAAATTTCGAGAATACCGGAAAGATTAATGTGAACATTGCAGGACAGGGCAGACTGGAAGAACTTTCAGGTATAGGTCCCAGCAAGGCCCAGAGTATAATAGAATACCGGGAAAAAATCGGGAAATATACTGATCTTGAGCAGTTGCTGGAAGTAAGTGGGATAGGTGAAAAAACCCTTAAAAAAATTGAAGATGAGTTAGTACTGAGGTGAAGTTTAAAAGGAGGCCGCTGGCCTGGACTGCTTTATTTTTTTCACTGGGAATAACCGCTGCTTATTATTTTTCTGGGTTTCCCTACTTATTTCTTGCTTTGCTGGTATTTATTTTGCTATTTATAGTAGTAAATTTTAACTGTAATCATTTCTGTAAGTATTTTGCTGTAATTATGTTGATCGTTTTTTTAATAGGTTTTGGTAGGACTTACTGGCAGGGTGTGAAATATAAGAGCAGGAATTCAATAGCCTACTGGAATGGAGAGGATAGTTCTCTGGTCACAGGACGGATTCAGGAAGATTTATCTACACTTGAAGGAGATAAAGTATATCTTAAACCCTACAATATCAATTCACACCGGGTTAAATATGGTCTTATTCAGCTGGATAGAAGGTATCTTCCCCGACAGGTTTCCGAAGGTGAGATTGTAAGTTTGAGACTGGGATTAGAGCAGCCGGCCGTCAAGAAGAATCCCGGAGGTTTTTCCTATTATAAATATCTAAAAAAGAGAGGAATTTTCAGTATAGGTTATTACCAGGGGGGATTGAAAAAGCTGGGAACACGGCCCCGGTTTTTACGGCAAATAATATGTAGCGCAAAAAAGAAATTCCTGTATTTGATTAATCAAAATATAAATGAACCTTACAGTGAGATTATTAAAGCTCTGGTTCTGGGTGAAAGAGAAAATATACCGTCGGAATGGGAAAAAAATTTTACCAGAGCCGGTGCTAACCATCTTCTGGCTATATCCGGACTACATGTAGGCTTTATTATGTTGATTTTTATCGGTCTGATGCAGATAACCGGTTTGCCGGAAGGTGTGGGTAACCTGATCTGTAGTTTGCTTCTAGCTGGTTATATTTTAATTTCCGGTGCCCGGGTATCGGTAATTAGGGCCGGTTTAATTACTATTTTATTCATGTGGGCTCCTTTTTTTAACAGAAAGGCAGACCTTTTTAATATTGCTGGAATGACAGTAATTATTATTCTTCTGCTCAATCCCCTTTATCTATTTACTGTTGGGTTTCAGCTTACATATCTGGTCCTCTTTATGATTATACTCTGGGCAGGTTTGCTTAAAGATTATTATATTCCCGGACTACTCAATGTTTCACTGGCTGCTCAACTTGGTTCACTCCCTATTATAGCTTATTATTTCAATCTGGCTACACCGGCAGGATTAATTACCAATATCTGGGCCATCCCTCTGGCTGCCCTGGTGGTATTGACAGCAATTACTGGATTACTACTGGGGTTGATTCATCCTGTGTTCTTACAAACTGCCGGGTTCTGGTAACATTTATCTTAAAAGTATTAAATCAGGGAATGACCATGATGGCAAATCTGCCCTTTGGTCATATAGAGCTCCCAACACCACCTTTACTGATTGTATTATTGATCTATGTGCTTCTTTTTTTACTACCTTTCCTGGCAGAAAAGAAGGTATTACCGGAAAATAAAATAAAAAAACGTCAGAGGCTCTGGATATCCAGCATTTTAATTAGCATCCTTATTCTGTACAGCTTTATTTCTCCCCTTGTAGAAGATAATTATTTGAAGGTTATATTCTTTTCCGTAGGGCAGGGAGATGGTATATACATCAAATTACCAGGGGGAAAAGATTTAATAATCGACGGTGGAGGTAGGGCTGGAAAGAGATCAATGGGAGAAGTTGTAATGCTGCCCTATCTAAAAAAAGAGGGGATAAAAGAGCTGGATGCAGTATTTGTAACCCATTTTGACACAGACCATGCTCTGGGTATTAAGAGCTTGCTCAGAGAAAGAAAGATAGGTTTACTGATTTTACCCGCGGGTTTTAGAAATAACCAGCTGGCAGGTGAGATACTGAAAATGGCCCGGGAGAGAGATATTCCTGTCAGGCAGGCGGCTAGAGGGGATTTTCTGCAGACCACTTACTGTCAGTTCAGGGTATTGAATCCCGATTCCTCCGGGAAAGGTATGGAAGATAAGGGTAATGAAAGGTCACTTGTTTTACGGCTAATTTTTAAGAACCTTTCTATACTTTTTACAGGGGATCTGGGAATAGAGGGTGAAAGAGAGATTCTGGCGGACGGATACAGGGTTGATAGTGATATATTAAAGGTAGGACATCACGGTAGTTCTGGTTCATCCTCTATTTATTTTCTTAAAAATGTTATACCAGCTGAAGCTGTAATATCGGTCGGCAAAAATAATTATGGGCATCCGGATGACGGGGTCTTAAATAAATTAAAAGATATCAATGCCAGAATATGGAGGACAGACAGGCAGGGTGCAATAATTCTGGAATCTGATGGTATCAGTTATCAACTCAGGGGTTTTTGTTCAACAACAAATT
>JADQBU010000161.1 GCA_016278435.1 Halanaerobiales bacterium | reverse complement strand
CAGAGCTGCTGGTAGATAAACTCAGGGAAAGATTGAGAGGGATTCAGGTCTGTGATCTTATGAAGGAAAGTATACTTGAAAGGATGTGATTTTTTTTGCAGGAGAAACTGAAGATTGACAAACAGCTGGAAAAACGCTGCAGGAATGCTGCCAGAAGTATTGCCGATGACATTCAGTCAAGAATTGAAGGTTATACTACTACAGCTGTTGAGCGGACAGTTATCAGGACGCTGGGTGTTGATGGTGTCAGTAATGAGGAGATCCCCTTGCCGAATGTGGTGGTTGAAGATGTAAAGAGAGCAGGAAAACTGGATAAAGGAGCTGCCTACTGGTTTGGGAATGCCATGCTGGAAACCGAAAAATCTCCTCAGGAGATTGCAGAGGCAATTGACAGGGGAGAACTGTCCCTGACTTCTTTGCCGGAACGTAATTTTAAGGAGATTAAACAGTTAATAGATAGTAGAGTTGCTGAAACAGTAAATAAAATAGAAGGCAGTAGAGAAGCGAGAAAAGATTTACAGGAAAGATTTAATCTGGGTCCAAAACCCTGGTTATATGTCATTGTTGCTACCGGTAATATTTATGAGGATCTCAGACAGGCCCGGGCTGCAGCCAGGGAAGGTGCGGATATAGTTGCTGTTATCAGAAGTACAGCCCAGAGCCTTCTCGATTATGTTCCCTATGGGGCCACTACTGAAGGCTTTGGAGGAACCTATGCTACCCAGGAAAACTTCAGAATTATGCGGGAAGGTCTGGACGAGGTAGGGGAAGAGATCGGCAGGTATATTCAACTGGTTAATTACTGTTCAGGGTTAGCCATGCCTGAAATTGCTATCATGGGAGCAGTTGAGAGATTAGATATGATGCTCAATGATGCCATGTACGGTATCCTTTTCCGTGATATAAACATGAAACGCACATTTATCGATCAGTACTTTTCCCGGATGATCAACTCTTATGCGGGAATTATCATTAATACCGGAGAGGATAATTACTTAACTACAGCTGATGCCAAAGAGGAAGCCCATACAGTGGTTGCTTCTCAGTTTATTAACCGGGAACTGGCTATCAGATCGGGTCTCAAGCCTGAACAGATCGGCCTGGGGCATGCCTTTGAAATCGATCCGGATGTTGAGGATGGTTTCCTGTTAGAGGTAGCCCAGGCCCAGATGGTACGGCAGCTTTTCCCCGATTGTCCCTTAAAGTATATGCCGCCTACAAAACATATGACCGGTGATATTTTCAAGGGACACCTGCAGGATGGGTTGTTTAATCTTGCTTCTGTTATGACCGGGCAGGAGATTCAGTTGCTGGGGATGCTGACTGAGGCTATTCATACTCCATTTTTACACGACAGGGCTCTCAGTATTGAAAATGCCAGGTATATCTTCAATAATGCCCGTCATCTTGGCGATGAAATTGTATTCAAGCAGGATGGTATAATCCAGAAGCGGGCGGATAAAGTCTTAAGCGAAACAGCCATAATGCTGGAGGAGGTTGCTGAAAAGGGACTGATGGGAGCTATCGAGGAAGGTATGTTTGCCGGTATTTCCCGGACTATTTCGGGTGGAAAAGGAGTAGAAGGTGTAATCAAAAAGGGTGAAGATTATTATAATCCTTTCTTAGATCAACTAAAGGAGGGACTCAATATATAATGGATGATAACAAAAAAAGGATAAAACCTTATGGAGATACTTTAAATGATGGAAAAGTTCAGATGAGTTTTACATTACCCCTGCAAGCTGGACCAGAGGCCAGTGAAGCGGGTAAAATGCTGGCCGAGCAGATGGGTTTAGAAGAAGTAGATGTGGTTGATATCAAAGACCTCGGCGAGGGTTTCTGTTATCTGATTCTATACGGGAAGGTTAAATATAGTGTAGATAGATCACAGGTCAGGATTACCAGGGTTGAAATGGAAACGATGTCCTACTATGAAGTTAATGACTTTATCCGCAATAAGATTGGTAGAAAAGTTGTTGTAGTCGGAGCCTGTACAGGGTCTGATGCCCATACGGTTGGTCTTGATGCCATCATGAACATGAAAGGATATGCCGGCGAATATGGTCTGGAACGTTATCCTGAAATAGAAACTTATAATCTCGGCAGCCAGGTTCCCAATGAAGTTTTGATTAAAAAGGCAATCAAGGTAGATGCTGATGCAATTTTAGTTTCTCAGGTTGTTACCCAGAAAGGGGCACATGTTACAAACCTGACGGAACTGGTAGAAATGATTGAAGCTGAAGGCCTACGGGAAAGATTTATTCTGGTGGTAGGTGGACCGCGAATCAGTCATGAACTGGCTCTGGAGATAGGTTTTGATGCCGGATTTGGAAGGGGAACAATTCCTCCAGAGGTAGCATCCTATATTGTACAGAAGATTAATGAACGGGAAGGTGATAGTAATGGAAGCTATGATCAGATTGAGGATGGGAGTAAATGATGCTCATTATGCCGGTGATCTGGTTGATGGAGCCCGGATATTAAAATTATTTGGGGATGTTGCTACAGAATTATTGATCAGACATGACGGTGATGAAGGTGTTTTATTTACTTATGATTCTGTAAAATTCACTGCTCCGGTATATGCCGGTGATTATATAGAGGCTGTAGGCAGGTTGACTGAAGTTGGCAACACTTCCCGTAAAATGGAGTTTGAAGCCAGGAAGGTTATTACAGCCAGTAAAAATGCCAAATTTGATTCAGCGGCTGAAGTTTTACCGGAACCGCTAATAGTCTGCCAGGCCCGGGGAGTCTGTGTTGTCAAGGCCGAAAAGCAGCGCAAATTAGCCGAAAAGTAGGTGTTGTATACATGGAAAAATTAATTATTACTGCTGCCATCTGTGGGGCAGAAGTCACAAAAGAGGATAATCCCAATTTGCCGGTTACACCGGAGGAACTGGCAGATGCTGCTCTGGAGGCAGAAAAAGCAGGTGCAGCTATTATTCATCTGCATGTAAGAGATCGTGATGGGCGGCCGACCCAGGATAGAGATATTTTCTCCGAAACCATGGACTTAATGCGGGCCAGAGGAGTCAAGGCAATAATTCAGCCTTCTACAGGTGGTGCAGCCGGAATGAGCTGGGAGGAAAGACTACAGCCCGTACTACTGAAACCGGAAATGGCGACACTGGACTGTGGGACTACCAATTTTGGGGATGATGTCTTCATCAATGACCTCCCACTGATGGTTAAATTTGCTGAGAAGATGAAGGATATGCAGGTTAAACCTGAACTGGAATGTTTTGAACCTGGTCATATCTATAATGCACTTTACCTACAGGAGAAGGGTCTACTGCCCGGCCCACTACACTTTGACCTGGTACTTGGGGTACCTGGTGCCCTGGGTGCTTCTATTAAAAATCTAAATTTTATGGTTGAATTATTACCGGAAGGAGCAACCTGGACAGCAGCCGGAGTAGGGCGTCATCAGTTACAGATTGCGATACACTCTCTGTTAATGGGTGGACACTGCCGGGTTGGCTTTGAAGATAATATTTACTACCTGAAAGGTGAACTGGCCCAGAGTAATGCTCAGCTTGTAGCCAGAATCGTCAGACTGGCTGAAGAATTACAGAGAAAAGTTGCTACCCCGGATGAGGCCAGAGAGATTCTTATATAAAATGAAATACCATGAGTAAATGTTACTAAAACCCCCTGTTCCTGCAAAAAATTTTTCACCTGTTGCAAGAAATTTTGCAATATTAGAAGGAAAAAATCAGTTAATCCAGAATTATATTATATCGGAATAAATAAAAATAGGGGGTTTTTTTATGGGAGACAGACAGGATAAAATACCTTTCTGTAGTGACCGTAATTTTTATATAATACTGAATGCCATAAATGAAGGTATACATATAGTTGACCAGAAAGGGATTACCCTGGTATTTAATAAGAAGGCATCAGAGATTGATGGCCTTGACCCAGAAGAGGTCATAGGCCGCAGTATATTTGATGTCTACCCATCACTGACACTGGAAAATAGCACTTTAATGCAGACACTTAATCTGGGTGAACCGATGATTAATATTAAACAGACCTATATCAATTCCAGGGGGGAAAAGATAACTACCGTTAATACCTCTATGCCCCTGGTATTTGATAATAACGAGGTAGGTGCCCTGGAGATTTCCCGGGATATAACCCAGATTGAAGAACTGGTGTCGAACATAAGCCAGCTGCGGAATAGTTTAATAAGCAGACATGATGAAAAGAAAACCAACCGTAGTTATGGCAATAATACCAGCTATACTTTTAAGGATATAATCGGCCACAGCCCTGTGTTCAAGGAAGTTCTTAATGATGCTATGAAAGCGGCCGGAAGTGATTCGCCGGTATTAATTTATGGAGAAACCGGTACAGGTAAGGAACTCTTTGCTCAGAGTATACACAATGCCAGCCGTCGGTACAAGAAACCGTTTATTGCTCAAAACTGTGCTGCCCTTCCCAAGGATCTGCTGGAAGGCCTGCTTTTTGGAACTGAAAAGGGTGGGTTTACCGGTGCGAAAAACCGGCCGGGTATCTTCGAACAGGCCCATGAAGGGACAATATTGCTCGATGAGATTAATTCCATGGATCTTGATCTTCAGGCTAAATTACTACGGGTTTTACAGGAAAATAGAGTCAGAAGAGTCGGGGGTCAGAAAGAAATAGATATCGATGTACGGGTCCTGGCTACAACCAATATGCATCCAGACCAGGCAATCAAGGAAAAGAAATTAAGGGCTGATTTATTTTATAGATTGAGTGTAGTTTTCCTGGAGATTCCTCCCCTTAGAATCAGAAAGGAAGATATTTCTCTATTGACTGATTATTTCATTGATATGTATAATAAAAAATTTTCAAAGGCAGTAGAAAGACTTGATGATCAGCTGATTAGGTATTTTAACACCTATAACTGGCCGGGAAATGTCAGAGAAATGCAGCATGCTATCGAAAGTGCTTTTAATATGCTACAGAATGATAAAGTTATCAGTTTCCGCAGTATGCCCAAATATATCAAGGATAGATTTAAAAGGAATAATGAGGGGAACAGCATAATAGAATATAATTACTCACAGGATGAGCTGCCTTCTTTAAACAGGGTACTGGAAGAGATTGAAGAGAAGTTGATTAAAGAAGCTTTAAAGAAATCGGAGGGGAATATTACGGCAGCAGCTGAAAAACTGGATATTTCTCGACAGTCCCTGCAGTATAAAATCAAGAAGTAT
>JADQBU010000386.1 GCA_016278435.1 Halanaerobiales bacterium | reverse complement strand
AGGTGATTACAGCAAAGGCACTGGTTACAACAGCAGTAACTCCAGCGGCCAGGCCATCCAGCCCATCAGTTAAGTTAACTCCATTGGCTGTGCCGATTACGGTCAGTACGATCAGTGGAATAATCCAGGCCCCTAGATCAATTGCTTGACCGTTAAAAGGCACCAGAATTCTGGTTCCCAGATCTGAATAATTATATACATAAAGGGCCAACATCAGCCCGATAATAATCTGCCCCAGAATCTTGCCCCGGGCCCGTAAACCAAGTGTACTATCTGTCCTGATTTTCTTGAAATCATCAAGAAATCCTATAAATCCCATACCCAGAGTAATTATTAAAGCCCACAAAACATCAGATGTTGGTTCCAGAACCAGAAAGTAAGTAATGGATATCCCTATTAAAATTAGAATCCCACCCATAGTTGGGATTCCCTCTTTTTTTAAATGTGTTTCAGGGCCCTGGCCTCTAACCCGTTGTCCAAAGTTAAATCTATTTAAAACTTTGATGATCAACGAGCCAAATAACATAAGAACAAGAAAGGGTAGACCCACAGCTAGAAAAGTTTGCATTTAATTTATCCTCCCAGTCCGACAACATAGTCTACAATCTCTTCCATTCTATTTCCCCTTGATCCCTTGATTAAAATTGTATCACCTGGTTTAATAATTTCCTGTAAAGTTTGACCTGCTTCTCGATTATTTTCAACACTGAAAATTGTACCTGTTTCCATCCCTTCCTCACGGGCACCTTTTGCTATTAGCTGACCGATCTTACCGACAGTAATTAAAATATTAATTCCTTTTTTAACAAGATACTTGCCCAGAAGCAAATGTTCCTCTTCCTCCCTGGGGCCTAATTCCAGCATCGCACCCAGGACAGCTATTTTCCTTTTCTGGGCAATATCATTTAATACCTCAAGTCCTGCTTTCATGGAAATTGGATTAGCATTATATGTGTCATTGATGATAACTGTATCATTTAACTCCTTGATATCCATCCTTAGTTCTGAAAGCTCCAGATTCATTAAACCTCTGCGAATGTTATCCCAGCTTATATTTAATTCCCTGGCTACTGCAATAGTAGCCAGGGCATTGTATATATTATGTTTCCCCGGTTTACTGACATTAATGACTTCTTCTTCTCCCTGGTAATAAACCTTGAAACTTATACCGGGATCTCCCTTGATACTCTCCACTCTTTCAGCATAAAGGTCAGCGTCTCTGGTCATACCATAATAAATTACTTTTTGACCATGGAAATTTTCGCCCATCTGGCGGACAAACTTATTATCATAATTTAAAATAGCAATTCCCTCTTCCGGCAATCCAGCAATAAGTTCAAATTTCCCCCGTGCAACATTTTCCACTGTACCCAGGCTTTCCAGGTGGGTTGTTCCGACATTGGTGATAACACCGACCTGTGGAGCAGCTATTTCAGTTAAAAGCCTGATTTCTCCGAGGTCACTCATGCCCATTTCCAGCACTGCAATATCCTCTTCACCTGTTAATTTTAATAGAGTCAGAGGTAGACCGAAATAGTTATTAAGATTACCTTCTGTTTTGAGGACTTTAAACTGTTCCTGCAGTACTGTGGCAACCATATCTTTGGTTGTTGTCTTCCCGGCACTACCAGTTATACCAATTACCTTCAGGTTCTTAAAGCTTTTGCGGTAATAATAGGCTAAATCCTGGAGGGCTTGATTGGTATTTCTAACTTTGATCACTGTCAGTCCAGAATCAATCTCATTAATACCCTGAATTTTTTTATCGACAATCAGAGCTGTAGCACCGTTCTTGACAGCCTCCGGGATAAATTTATGAGCATCGTGATTCTCACCAGTTAACGGCAAAAATAAATCGCCATCTTTAACTTCCCGGCTATCTGTAGCCAGTCTCTCTATAATAAGCTCCCGATCACCTTGAATAAGATCACCCCGGACAGCTTTTGTAATCTCATCAACCTTTATTGGTTTCATTTTAATTTCCCCTTCCACTGTCAGCCAGAGCCTCCCTGGCTACTTCCCGGTCATCAAAATGAATGGTCTTATCCTTAAATATTTGATATGTTTCATGTCCTTTTCCAAAGATTATCACCATATCACCACTCCCGGCCTTTTCAACCGCATGGTATATGGCTTTCCTCCTGTCGGGAATTACTATATAATTCACTTCCTGTTCCATCTCTTTGATTCCAGTTTCAATCTGTCTAATAATATCCCCCGGCTCCTCTGAACGAGGGTTATCTGAAGTTATTACACAGTATTTACCATAGCGAGCAGCAACTTTACCCATCTGTGGTCGTTTACCCCTATCACGGTCTCCACCACAGCCAAATACAACGATTATATTCCCTTTAACCAGTTCAACAGCAGTTTCCAGTACATTTTCCATGCCATCCGGTGTATGGGCATAATCAACAACTACCGTAAAGTCCTGGCCTTCTTCAATTTGTTCAAAACGGCCGGGAACACCCTCCATCTTTACCAGTCCGCTTTTACTGATAGAATCATCAATATTTAAAACCCTGGCGGTTCCGATTGCGGCCAGAGAATTATAAACATTAAATCTACCTGTAAGTTTTAAATTAATTTCAGTACTGCCTGATCCTTCATCTCTATCATTAATCGCAAAAGATGTACTATGTGGTGAAAGATTAATTCTTTCTGCCTTAAGATCAGCTTTATTATTAATCCCATAGGTGTAGACACCTGCAACTGTGGTATTAATAATCTTCTGACTGTGGGCATCATCAATATTAATCACACCATATCCATCCGGTTGCAACTGTTTAAATAATTTGCTTTTAACCTCCAGATATTCCTCGATCGAATTATGATAGTCAAGATGGTCCTGCGAGACATTTGTAAATACAGCTATCTTGAACTCCATCCCTACAACTCGTTCTAAGTCCAGAGCATGAGAAGATACCTCCATTACTGCATAATCAGCCCCGGCATCTACCATTTTTCTAAACATTTGATAAAGGTCTATTGATTCGGGTGTTGTCCTTGTTGAAGGAAGCGATTGATCATTGATTAAACTTTTAATAGTTCCTATTAATCCTGTTTTATAACCTGCTTTTTCCAGAATCGCTTTTATCAAATAAGTTGTCGTGGTCTTTCCATTGGTTCCTGTTACCCCGATTAAATTTAAATTTTCCAGAGGATAATTATAAAAAGTCGCAGCCAGATAACTCATAGCTCTTCTGCTGTTATTTACTCTTATATATGTAATCTGTTCTCTGTATTCCGGTATATTCTTTTCGATCAGAATAGCTTCTGCTCCATTTTTAATAGCCTGGTCTATATAGAGATGCCCATCATCTGTAAAGCCTTCAATACAGATAAACAAACTCTTATTCTGGATTTGACGGGAATCGTATTCAATACTATTAATCTCAATGTCAAGGTCTCCCCTGACTGTAACCGGATCTATGTTCTCTAGTATTTCTCGTAATATCATAATTCACCCTCCAGTATTACATATTTTAACCGAATCAGGAAAATGTTAACCATTATCTTCTAATTTCACTTGAATTGTACTTCCTCCCCGGATCCTGGTACCGGGTTCAATACTTTGTTTGATTATTTTACCCTCTTTAGTATCAGAAACAATTTCTAGTCCCAGTTCTGATAGCAGATTGGCAGCCTCCTGATACTCATAACCCTTAAGTTCAGGAACTGTAACATAATATTTCTGGTTATTAATCTGTTCCACATCAGTAAAAAGAATAACAGTTGAGTTGGCTTTAACTTCAACTCCTGCCAGCGGAACCTGTTTTTGTACCTGCTCATTTTCACCTACTATCCTTACATTCAGATCATTACTTCTCAACATACCATCAGCTTCTATTATATCCATACCGGTGACATCTGGTATTTTTACTACAGGTGGTTCCTCTTCTTCAGTGTCTTTATTTACCTCTGGCGGTATATCCAGATATCTTAAAGTATCAAGGGTAACATTACGGAAGATAGGTGCAGCCGTCTGACTGGCAAAATGTGTTCCGCCGGCCAGGTCGTAAAGTGTAACCATAATAACAAGTTGAGGATGATCGATTGGAACCATCCCAATAAAAGATGAGTCATAGATTTGATTTCCATAATGTTGAGCTGTCCCCGTTTTTCCTCCAATCCGGTAACCCTCGATATAAGCTGCCTCACCGGTTCCTTTTTCAACAACCCTCTCCAGCAATCTACGGGTCCTGCGGGCTGTTTCCTTAGAAATAACCTGGCGTACCTGCTCTGGTTCATGTTTTTCAACAAGTTCACCATCCGGACTACGTATCTCCTTTACCACTCTTGGTTTCAATAGCATTCCGTCATTAGCCACCGCCGATACAGCAGTAATCAGCTGAATCGGAGTTACAGTAATACCATGGCCGAAAGACATTGTGGCCAGTTCTACTGGACCTATTTTATCGAAGCCATAAACAAGACCATTTGCTTCACCAGGTAATTTAATTCCAGTATCCTGGCCAAAACCAAAGGCATTAATATAATTATAAAAGGCTTCCTTGCCCAGACGCATACCAACCTGAACAAAGCCTACATTACATGAATTCTGAACAACTTCCGCAAAGGACTGAGCCCCATGGCCTCCACTTTTCCAGCAGCTTATCCTCTCACCACTGACCTTAATATAACCAGGGTCAACAAATGAATCCTGTTCACTGACAGCACCTTCTTCCAGTGCAGAGGCAGTAGTGATAATTTTAAAAGTAGATCCCGGTTCAAAGCTATCAGAAATTGCCCGGTTCCGCCAGTATTTTTGCGGATATTCAGCAAAATTATTGGGATTATACTGGGGACGGTTGGCCAGAGCGAGCACCTCTCCATTCTGAGGATTCATTACAATTATTGTTCCACCCGATATATTAAATTCTTTTATGGCCTGATCAAGTTCCCTTTCGGCAATATATTGAATAACTTCATCTATTGTCAGATAGATGTTATATCCATTCTGTGGAGGAATATATTCCTGAACTCCACCGGGAATAGTCCTCCCTGCAGCATCCTTCTCTGCTGCGATTTTACCTGGACTCCCCTTTAAGTATTTATCATAAGATAGTTCAATACCATCAAGTCCCTGACTATCAATCCCCGCAAACCCCAGTATATGAGAGGCAGTAGTTCCTTTAGGGTAATACCTTTTACTTTCTTCGGTAAAGGTAATACCCGGCAGACCAAGTTCGCGAATCTGCAGGGCTGTTTCATCAGA
>JADQBU010000143.1 GCA_016278435.1 Halanaerobiales bacterium | reverse complement strand
CTTTTAATCCCCCATTATCTACTGATGAACTGCAAAATCTATTTCCAAATGAAAAAAATATTGAAATAATTAAAAGTGGTGGTGAGGGAACTGTATTTAAATCATTTAATAATACTTTTAATAATGAACTGGCTACTAAAATTTACTCAGCTAATCATAAAATTCAAAGAACAAAATTGGAAGTTGAAAAACTAAATAAAATCAGTTGCAAATACCTGGTTTCTATTTATGACCATAATGAACTCACAATAAGAAATGAGAAATGCTATTATATAAAAATAGAATTTATTGACGGACCTGATTTAAGAACATTACTGAATCAAAATTTTATTTTTTCAGAAGAAAAAGTAAAAAAAATGATATTTTGTTTATCATCAGCTATTAAAAGTTTATGGGAACAAAGTATAGTACACTGTGACATCAAGCCTAGTAATATTATAAAAAATAATGAAGATTATATATTAATTGATTTAGGAATTGCTAAACATTTGGATGGACCAAAGTTAACTACTGTAGGAAAGGTAATGGGTACCGAAGGCTATCTTGCTCCAGAACAATTAATATATAAATTGCTAAATCCAATACCATACAAAAGACCGCTTAATCTGGAAAATATATTAGAATATTTAAGGGAGGATTAATTATGTTTTATTTTAATAGAGGCTATCAATGGAAAATAGATAATAATCTAAATATATCTGGTGCTATATTGAGCGCTTCTACATTAAGCAGTATCGAAATAAAAAGAAGGAGAAAAAAAAGAGACTTAGACAATATAAACTCTCTTCTATTTGATCCACAACTATATTTCCCCTTAGAAATCAGAGATAACATTAATAAACATCTATCATATTTAGGTACATATCCATGGTATCATAAAACCCCACCAAAATTTGATAGTAAAGAAATGAAAATAAAAGACTATAGAGAAACAATAATTGAAGATGACTTTGTCGATGAAATATTCTTGCCAATTGATGATAATAAAATAAAAGATAGAATTAAAATGTGTTTTGATTTTCAAATAAAAATTGGTGTAGATAAATTGATTCTACCAGTGCCACTGGTAAGAGATCCTGAAAATGAATATACTACTCAACTTAACTGGATTAAAAAAGGTATTAAGATATCTAAAGATTATGAAAAAGATTGTCTGGTTACTGTAGCTATAGCTGATAATGTGCTTATTAATAGATCTGTGGATATTAACAGTTTATTACAAACAATCATTGATAATTTAACAGCATTAACTAATATTACAGGCTATTATATAACTATTGCTAGTTCAAATACAAATATACGAATAACCCATAAAAATATAATTAAAACTATTTTAGAACTATCATATATTTTAGGTCATGAACTAGGTAAAGAGGTAATATTGAATTATATTGATGATTTGGGTTTCCTGGGCTTAGCTGTAGGAGCAACAAGTTTTGGAAGTGGATACTATAACAAAGAAAGAAGATTAAATTTTACAGATTATATTGACAAAGATGGTGGCGGAGGTCCACTACCCCATTTTTATTCATTTAAACTAATAGGCGATTTCCTACCAGAACGTGACCTTAGCCAAATTAGAAGCGAAAAATTATTCAATTATTTTTATGATGATAAAACTCCTTTTTCTGAGTCTTTATTTAACTACTATGTTTCAAATTATAAAAAAGGGCATATTATAAAGCTCCCTCCTGATTGGGAAGAACGAATAAATTTAATCACACAAGCAAAATTACAAAGAACATTTCTCCTAAACAAAAAAACTAATGAACTTGAAAAACTAGACTTAAAAGAACGTGTAAAATTTGTTCTTAGTTGGTTACAATCCGCTGAAAGAGATATGCTATATTTAAATAAAAGAGTAGAAAATCCCTTAGATGAATCCGGAAATCATATAGAAAGTTGGAGAAGCGCATTTGAATCCTTTGCTGATGATAATGCATTAATTTAAAAATGGGTGGTTAACCACCCATTTTTGCTTCTTTCCATTTATGATTATTACTTAAATCTTTTAAAAATTTTATTTTTTGAAATCCCCATAATATTTCATTTTTTTTATTATTTGGTTTAGGCTTATAAATAATTTTCATTTCTCCCTGGTTATTTGCATAAAAAAGACCTACATTATTTTTTTCAAATTCCTTTGCAATATTTTTTTGTGGAATCTCATGTTCATCAAGGACTACAAAAGAATAGTCAGCAAAAGACAAATTATAAATGCCTTGCTCTAAAGCTTTATTCCATCTTTTTAATTTAAACTCAATAGCTATTATTTCATCTGGTAATAATTCTACCCAGTCTAAGACAGAGTAAGTATATTTTGAAATTCTATTTATAAATCCCAGATTAATTAATATGTTCAAATGATTTTTTATCTTATCAACGCCTAAACAAAATATTTTTTTAAAGTAATGTATTGTAACATTTTTCTTAAGAAAAAAAACAGACAAATAATCCATTAATATTGAATTTATACTATTAAATCTATTTCTATAGTACTTTTTTATGGAATTAAAATAAGTCTTATCCATATTTGATAATGCAAAGTCTATCATTCTATAATTTACAGATAACTCATCAGCGTATAGAATTACACTTTCCTTACAGGAAAAGTCAATTTTCTCAATAAACGAGGATAAATTACTTTTAAATACTGGTACCATTTCCTTTTCTAATGTAAAAGGCATAGAAACCACCTCTAGTTTTAATCTCCATTACATATTATCTTCTATATTCTATCTAATTATCCTTCATTTCCTATACTAATTTTCGATAAATCAGACCTTATTCCTAATATCCCCGTTCATAATCAACCAGATTGAGCAGTTCCCGGCCTTCCTCAAACCTTTTTAAGTTTTCTATCAAGAGGGGAACAGCTTTTGTGTTATATCCGGGGAAAATACCGCCGATATGTGGAGTAATCAACACATTTTCCATGCCGTAGAGGGGTGAATCTGATGGAAGCGGCTCCTCTGCAAAGACATCCAGACCGGCCCCGGCAATAACTTTATCTCTCAGGGCGGTAATTAATTCTGACTCTTTTACTATTTCACCCCGGGCCACATTGATAAAGTACGCACTCTCTTTCATCATTTTGAATTGATCTAAACCAAACATACCCCTGGTTTCAGCAGTTAAAGGCACGATAACCACCACATAATCTGCACCGGCCAGCAGTTCGGGAAATTCTTCAGGTTTAAAGAGTTTATCAACATTTTCCACCCTGCTGGAAGTATCCCTCTTCATACCGTGGACCTTCATTTTAAAGGCTTTAGCCCTGACGGCAATCTCACGCCCGATATTGCCCAGCCCAACAATAGCTATAGTCCGTCCTGCCAGCTGGCTCACCCTGGGGTGCTTCCAGACCCGTGCCAGCTGCTGTCGATAACACTGATGCAGTTTACGGCTAAAGTTTATCATAAATCCCATAACCTGCTCGGCAATGACATCACTATGGATACCACTCATAGTTGTTAATTTAATATTTTTGTCAATTATATGCTGGCGGAGTCTCTTATCTACTAAAATTGAATTAACTCCAGCACTCCAGGCCTGAATCCAGCACAGGTCAGGGGCCTTATAAATTTTGTCCAGATCAAAGGCAGCCGGAAAAGTGACCAGAATATTGCTATCTACAATCTCCTTTTCCTGCAGTTCATCGTCAGCAGCCTTCACCACCTCATACTCCGGAACTTCATTTCTTATCTGCTCAATATATTTTTCCTTTAAATCCCGGGTAACCAATACCTTCAACTCTTTGACCTCCTTATATTTTTATTTTCCAGTAATGCTGGTAGTTCTAAACTTTTACACTGAAGTCTACAAAGTTTTAGTCTTTTATATATAATTTCTAGAAGCAGGGTGGAAACCCTTCCTGCCGGGAAAAGTTATAACAAAATTGTATTTATTAAAATATTGTTTTTACTAAAATTTTGTAATACTACTTGATTTTTTGTAATCAATCCTGTATAATATAAACTGGTTAAAGAAATCAAAATCTTTCGAACAGGAAGAAAGCTGTTCCTTTATTAAATATTACAACAGGAGGTGATTGCTAATTGAAATCAGAATTACATCCTATACTGGAAGCAATTAAACCGATAGTCACGGGACTGGCCCGGACATTTGGTCAGAATTTCGAGATTGTGCTCCATGATATTTCCCGGGCTGAATCCTCGGTAATCGCCATTGAAAACGGACATATTACCAACCGCAAAGTGGGATCTCCTTCTACTGACCTATTAATGGATATGGCCCACAAAAATCAGAATAATGGACAGGATATGGAACTGAATTACATAACAAATACCGATGATGGCAAGCAGCTTAAATCATCAACCTTTTTAATCAGGGATGAAAAAGATAAAGTAATCGGAGCTCTCTGTATCAATATTGACCTGACCAATATAAAAATTGCCCAGCATTTCCTGGATGAAATAACACATACCGAAAGGGATGAAGCACTTGAACGATTTCCTCAGGATGCCGGGAATTTCCTGAATCTAATGATTAATCACAGTCTGGAAGAATTAAATAAACCAGTACCTCAGCTCAATAAAGATGATAAATTAAAGATAGTCTCTCATCTGGACCAGAATAATATTTTTAATATCAAGGGAGCGGTAGACATACTAGCCCGAAAACTGGGCTGTTCCAAATATACTATCTATAATTACCTGGATGAAGTAAGGGCAGATATGTTGGAAGAGGGAGCAGAGTAATTTGATTTACTATCTAAAATTTAATTTCAAAAAAACTGGAGGGACTTTACATGAAAAAAGTAAAAGCTGAACCTTTCAAGATCAAGATGGTGGAACCTTTAAACATGATCTCCCGGGAACAAAGAGAAGCTGCTCTCAAACGGGCCGGTTATAACCTCTTTGCTCTCAATTCAGAGGAGGTCTACATTGATCTTCTAACCGACAGTGGAACAGGTGCTATGAGTGACAACCAGTGGGCTGGTTTAATGCTGGGTGATGAATCTTATGCCGGCAGTCGAAACTTCTTTCATCTGCGAGACAATGTCCAGGATATCTTCGGCTATAACTACACTGTTCCTGCTCATCAGGGACGCGGAGCTGAACAGGTACTTTTCCCACTTCTAATCAAGGAAAAGGGCCAGTATGTCCTCAGTAACATGCATTTTGATACAACCAAAGCCCATGTGGAAATTGCCGGAGGACGAGCTGAAAATTTTGTAATTGAAGATGCCTTCAATACAAC
>JADQBU010000349.1 GCA_016278435.1 Halanaerobiales bacterium | reverse complement strand
TACCTTAAGGGGAGCATATCACTTTTCAGGAGGCCCTGTAATATCATAATTATTTATGCCTTATTAACTGGATTTAATGGTATTTTTCTAAATTCCATCATCTCTCCAATTTCTCAATCAATAAAATTAACCTCTTTATTTTTTCTATAAACAATCCTCTTATAATCAGCAACTGGATACCCGGCAACCAGAACAGCAAAAACATTGTCACTTTTATCTATATTAACAATTTGCTTACACTCTTCTCTTGCTGACATGGCCTGCTGTGCCATTGATACAAAACAGGTTCCTAAACCCAGACTCTCTGCAGTTAAGGCAATATTATAGGCAGCCAGAACCCCATCTTCTTTAGCCGTGGGTATTAATCGTTTTGCATGGAAAAACATAACCAGTGGAGCATCATAGAAAGCCAGATCTCTCGTTTTTAGTTTCTCCTGCATATCCTGTATTTTTTCCAGGAAATATTTGTCACCCATACTTTCCTTTATTTTTTTTGATCCTACCACCTGCAAAACTTTTCTTAATAACCGGTTTTGTGCCATTCTGGAAGTTTTACTATAATAGCTTTTAATTTCATTTCTTAACCTTTCTTTTATTTCCTTATTTTTAAGAATAGTTATTTTTATATCCTGACTATTCCCACCTGATGGAATATAACTGGCAGAAGAAAGTAATTTTTCTATGATTATATCAGGTACTGGCCTATCTTTAAATCTCCTGACACTCCTCCTCTGCTGTAATTGATAAAGCATTGAATCATAATCTATTAAATTTCTCTCCTGGTTTTTATTGACAAAATCTTTTTCCATTATGATTGCATTTTCAGGACAAACTGCGTAACAATGAAAACATCTATTGCAAAATTTAAAATCGTGATCAACATGGTTTGTACCCTGCTTTTTTTGATTATGAATACATTCATCCACACATATTCCACAACCCTGACATAATTCTTCATTTATTTTTAAACCCACAAAAACAACCTCCAGTTAATTTTTTGATAGAAATATTTTATTGTCTTTTTTACAGATAATCTGGGCCAGATCCCTACCACTTTTAAAAACATTGGGGACACCACCACCTGGTACAACCCACTGACCGCATATATAAAAATTTTCTAACCCAGGTAATTCCTTTTTAAAGGGATTAGATTTAAATATATTCTCATTGGCCCAGCCCTGAATAGACCCTTTCCAATTTCCTGTGTACCTTTTATACGTTACAGGAGTAGCTATATCAACCATTACAACATAATTCTTAATACTATCTAACCGTTCTTCCAGTATTTTTATTAACTGCCTTGCAATCTCACCTTTAACTCTTCTATATTCTTTTTTATCCCTGTTTCGAAGTTCCTTCCAGTAATCAAACTTTTCAGTATCAATCTGAACTACGATCAGAGTTTTCCCGGGAGGAGCAAGATTAGCTTTTCCACTGTACACCAGGACATCAATACTATCATACTTACTACCATCTATAGATTCCCAGGGTTTATCGAAAAGCAGCTTAATCGTCCGGGGGTAATCTTCCATATATCTATCTATACCCAGTGCAATTTGAACCTTTGAGGGATTAAGATTACCCTGCTTATATTCCCGCTCAATTGTTTTATCTAAATATTTCCCATCCAGAAAGTCATAAATAGTAGTTTTCCCATCAGCTGCTGAAATGACAATATCAGCTTTATGTACCTGACCATCTTCCAGTTTAATCCCGGTTACTCTGTCATTTTCTACCATTATTTTGCTTACCCGGTTATTGTAATTAATTTTACCGCCCCCGGCTGTATACTTATCAGTAATTTTTCTGGCAAATTCCAGTGAACCACCAACAGGATAGCCACATCTTTTTAAATCCATTTCTGCCAGAACAAACATTTCAAATAATACTGGTGAAGAAAAATACTGCACAACACTTCTTAAAAACGGGTTCTGAAATTTTTCTGCAAACTCACCAGCTGTTACCTTGATCCATTTTTTCATCACCCTTAATAAAGGCAGCGACTTAATCATTTTTAGATAATCTATGATATTATAAAGTTCCCGGGCTTTAGCAACCGGCATTTCAACTGACTGAAACTTTCTGGTATCCCTGATAAATTCATCAATAATTTTACTATCCTCCGGAGCAATTTTCTTCATATTGTGAGCCAGTTTATCCAGATCAGCATATTTAATAAATTTGCTGCCGTCCGGAAAATAATATGTTTCCTTTACTTCCTGATCTATAAATTCTGTCTCAGCCATATCAACAACTTCATTCCACAAATTATAATATGGATGTGAAGCTCTGGATCCCAGTAAACCGTGAATACAGCCTTCAACTACATAACCCTTCCGCTTCCAGGCTGTACATAATCCGCCCGGTACATTATGAGCTTCAAAAATTTCGGTATTATATCCATTCATCTGCAGATAACAGCCGGCAGACAATCCTGCAATACCGGCCCCGATTATTATTACGCTCTTTTTTTGCATCTGCCTACCCATAATTAGCACCCTTTCACGCAAAAGTTTTTATTAATCTCTTTCCTTAACATGAAATTAATTTCTTGATTTTCCTTTTCATTGCATTCCAACAATGATTTTACAAGTTCGCGTTTACTCCAGAGTGTACATCCACCGGCTCCCTCTGCTTCTGCAAGAATATCCTGATTTGAACGAATCTTAAGTAGCAAGTCAGATTTTAATCCTTCCTGCAGAGTTAAATTCTCAAGATTGGTATCGGAATACGGGGCAAAGGGACAGGGTTCTATATTCCCCTGGGGATTAATATGGATAAAACCTCTGCCCGCTGCCAGACAGCCGCCAAACTTTTCTTCATCACCAGGGAAAGCAATAAATAGTGCCGGCAATTCTGAACGATACCCATTAATTCTTTCCATCATAATCCGGCGCTGTTCGCCAGTAACTGTTAAAAATTCAGTTCCTGCATTTACCGGAACATATTCCACAAAGAAAAACACCTGACTATTGCTATTGATCAGTTCCCTGATATAATCTTCATCCAGAACTATGTTAAAATTTTCTCTTGTCAGGGTAAAGGAAATACCACTCATGACACCTGCTTTACCCAGATTATCGAGAATATTTTCAAGCTGACTGAATACACCTGATCCTCTCCGGGCATCTGTCTCTACTTTCCTCCCCTCAAGGCTAATAATGGGTATAATGTTTTTTGCATTCTTAATTCTTTCAATTAACTGCTCTTTTAGTAGAAGTCCATTCGTAAATACAGGAAATATGATCTCCGGAAAATCTTTTAGTATAGATATAATCTCCGATCTTGTGAAGGGCTCACCACCAGCAATTAATACTATGGATATTCCCAGCTCCCTGGCTTCTTCCAGAATCCCTCTCAGTTTTGTTTCACTCATTTCATTCTCGATTTTCTGTTGATGGACACTGGCATAACAGCCCTTACATCTCAGGTTACACCGGCCGGTAATGCTCAAAATCATAAAGGGTGGAACATGAGTACCCTTTTCCTTCCATCTCTGTCTTGTTGCCACCGCTTTTCTCTGTTTTAATAGTGTTTTGCCCAGAAATACACTCTGTCCCGGATTATTAAAAAATATCCTGCAGCTGTTTTTAAAAATATTTATAATACTGCCATTTAACAGTTCCACATAATCTTCAGCTGCCCCGGCTAATTTTACATTCACCATCTTAAACCACTCCCAGTTAGTTAATTACATTATCAATAATCTGTTCAACAAGTCGGTCCCTCTGTTCATCATTAAAATAATCTATCCCAGCCTGTTTTTTAAAAGACTCTGCTCTTAAAAATATTTCATGGATGGCGGCTACTATCTGTTGTGACATAACTATCAACTCTATATCATCTTTATCTGCAAACATTTCTTTTAAAATCGAATAATACGCATTTACAACCCGGTAACTATTGTCATTCTCTTTTCCATTCTTCATATCTGTAAGTATTGATACCCGGGATATACCAGGATTAACAGCTAAAAATCTGGCTGCTGTTTTAACCCGATCTTTAAGCCTTTCTTCTGCACTTAAATTTGCATTATTAAACGTATTATCTGAATCCTCAATAACAGAATTTATAAACATCTGAACTGCTTCATCAATTAATTTTTCTTTACTGTCAAAGTAATAATTTACCAGACCACTTCCTATCTCTGCCTCACTGGCGATACTACGAACAGTAATTTTTTTAACATCCATTTCTTTTTTTATCAAATTAATTGTCGCTTGAATTATTTTTTCTCTGGTATCAAGCCCTTTATCTACCATGAAATCCCCCATTCCAAAATCTAATTATTTTATATGAAGTAGTTTGAAGCTCAATCTAAATCTTTGATTTAGGTGGTGAGGTTCACCCGGACATTGTCCTGGTCAATGTCTTGGACAATGCTTTGAACAATGTTTTGGACATTGTTCAAATTCCAGAATAATTCTATATTATTAAAATTAATTTGTCAAGTGATTTCACAATTAATTTTTAAAATAAAAAACCGGCATAATTATAACTGCCGGTGAGTTAATCTTATAAATATTTTTTCAAGCTTTTTCATAATACATTTGAAATATATTTCGTAATATTTCTTTTTTAGAAGTAGGGTTTTTTCAATAATAAATTTTAATTAAAATTTATTATCTCCATCCAGCAAGTCACCGAGACCACCCAGAATTGAGCCTTCTCCCTTTTTCTTTCCTCCCGGTCTGGGGACACTACTAATAATCCTATTGGCCAGCCTGGAAAATGGTAAACTCTGAAAATAAACAGTTCCTGTACCCCTTAAAGTAGCCAGAAATAGACCTTCACCTCCGAAAAACATAGACTTTAAATCACCCGCTCGTTCAATATCATAGTCTATTCCTTCAGTAAAACCTACCAGACAACCTGTATCTACTCTTATTACTTCATTTACAAGTTCTTTCTTAACCACTGTTCCTCCAGCATGAAGAAATGCTTTACCATTTCCCTTTAATTTCTGTAAAATAAAACCTTCACCACCAAAGAATCCAGTACCAATCCTTTTAGTAAATGCAATGTCGACACTGGTACCCAGGGCAGCACAGAGAAAAGCATCTTTCTGGCAGGTAAATACACCACCGGGTAATTCAGATAATTCCAGTACTATGATTTTTCCCGGGTAGGGTGCAGCAAAAGCAACCTTTTCCTTCCCGGCCCCATTATTTGTAAAATGAGTCATAAAAATTGACTCTCCGGTCAGGGCTCTCTTACCAGCACCCAGAACCTTGCCCATTAATCCCTTACCGGCCTC
>JADQBU010000010.1 GCA_016278435.1 Halanaerobiales bacterium | reverse complement strand
TTTTGCTGACAATCACACTGAATTTTATTAGTCTTGGTGCCATGCAAGTTATTCTGGGTTTATATGTCCTGGAACTTGGTTATTCCGAAGATTTCTTTGGTCTTGTAGTTGCAGGTAGAATTCTTGCTATCGGTATAATGGCTATTCCTGCCGGTATGTTAACCAGCAAAATTGGTACCAGGAAAATAATGATAATAGCTACCTTATTGACTTCTTTGCCGGTGCTGGCTCTTGGTTTTATTTCCACTAAAACTGTTATCGCAGCCGTTAATATTCTATACGGAACAGGATTTGCCATCTTTTTCGTTAATATTGCACCGTTTTTATCCAGAAATAGCGGTAAAGAGGAACGCGAGGAATTGTTTAGCTTTAATTTTATACTGATGACTGCAGCCAAGATGTTTGGGTGTTTTCTGGTTGGTTTTTTACCATCAATTTTATTGAAAACAGTTTTGACCGGAACAAGTAGTAATCTATTAATTTATCGATATATAATGGTAATATTATCGTCAACATCTATCTTTGCTTTACTTCCTGTATTTTCTATCGACCCTGTATTGAAAGGAGAACAGGACCAGGACCAGAACTTTATATATAATATTAAAAAAGAAAAAGTAAGTAAACTTAGTATTTATCAATTCCTGCTGGGAGCAGGTGGTGGTCTAATAACACCATTTTTCAGTATCTTTCTGACCAGAAATCTGGGTGTTACAACAGGTCAGGCCGGAATCATTATGTTTTTATACCGTTTAACGATTGCTCTAACTCTTTTCTTAACACCATATATTTCACAGAAGCTGGGCCGGGTAAAATCAGTTGGTTTATTCCAGATCAGTTCCCTGCCTTTCCTGCTGGCCATTGTTCTGGTTCCCAATTTTGCCATTGCCAGTATAACTTTCTTAATCCGGGGAGCTTTAATGGGAGTTACCCGTCCTCTGGCTTCAAATTTTGCCATGGAAATAGTACCTGAATCAAGTCAGACAATGATCAATGGAATCCTGCGGACCTCAAAAAGCATAGCCCGGAGTGGTAGTGCAACCATGGGAGGCTGGGTTATTGCCAATTACGGCTTCACCCCAACCTACTTTATGACTTTTGTTCTCTATCTCTGTGGGGCATTCCTCTTTGTCCGGTCCTTTATAAATTATGAAACTTAAATTATCTCTTCCAGTTTCTTAAGATAACTACTAAAATGTCCTATAGCCTTTTCAACCGGGTCTGATTGACTCATATCTACACCCGCTTTTTGTAAGATGTTTAACGGATAGTCGGAGTCACCACTCTTTAAAAATTTCAGGTATTTGTCTACTGCTGGCTGGCCATTTTCCAGAATATGGCCGGCCAGGGCTGTTGCAGCCGAATACCCGGTTACATATTTGTATACATAGAAATTATAATAAAAATGAGGTACCCGAGACCATTCTACTCCAATCTCATCATCAACGACAATATCCCCTCCATAATAATCAGAATTCAGCCTGCTGTAAATTTGATTTAAAAGCCCTGCGGTCAGTGGTTGCCCTGCTTCTACCTTTTCATGAATAATTTTTTCAAATTCAGCAAACATAGTCTGACGGTAAACTGTACCTCTGAACTGGTCAAGATAGTAATTAATCAGGTATTTCTTCTTCTCTTCCTCTTCAGCATTATCGAGCAGATAATTAATCAGCAGTGTTTCATTCATAGTTGAAGCAACCTCTGCTAAGAATATTTTATATCTGGCATAAATAAAGGGTTGATTTTGATTTGAAAGATAAGAATGGAGGGCATGACCCATCTCATGTGCCAGTGTAAAGAGATCACTGAATTCATCATTATAATTTAGAAGAACATAGGGATGAACACCATAACATCCCGAAGAATAAGCACCAGATCTCTTCCCCTTATTTTCATAAATGTCTATCCAGCGTGATTGAAGACCATTTTTCATTATCTCTAGATATTCTTCTCCCAGAGGTTGTAATGCCTTTAATACAATCTCTACTGCTTCATTATAATCTATCTTGATATCCATATCAGGTAGCAAAGGATTATATATATCGTACATATGAAGTTCATCCAGGTCCAGTATTTTCTTGCGCAATGATATGTATTTATACATTGGTTCCAGATTATCCCTTACTGTTTTAATCAGATTTTCATATACCTGAACCGGTACCCGGTCATCATCAAGTGCAGCTTCCAGAGATGAGTTGTAATTTCTGGCCTTCCTATAATAAATATGAGATTTTATTTCAGCATTTAAAGTTGAAGCAAATGTATTATTAAATTCAGTATACTTGCTGTAAAGACCTTTAAAAGCATCCTTTCTTACACGGCGGTCTGCACTCTTCAAAAAACTGGTATACCGTCCATGGGTTATTCTGACCTCTTTACCATCTTCATCTTTAATCACAGGGAAAGTTAAATCTGCATTATTTAGCATACTAAAAATATTCTCAGGGCTTTCACTTAAGTTTCCAGCCTGAGCCAGAAGCTGCTCTTCCCGTGGTGTTAGATAGTGTTCTTTCATCCGGAAGATGTTATCGAGAAAATGCCTGTATTTTTCTAATTCTGGAGTTTTTTCATAATATTTATTAATATCGTCACAGGATAACTGTAAAATTTCTGGAACCATAAAAGAAGTAATACTACCAATACGGTTACTTAAATCCTGGGCTTTGATTAACAGGGCCTGATTTTCCTGATTCCTGGTATCCTGATCACTACTTAAATGGGCATAAACAAAAACCCTGGTAGCTACTTTCTCCAGTTCCATGACCTGATTTAATCCACTATATAATTTTTCAGAGGACAAAACTAAATCCCCCTGTAAATTTTTGATCTTCTCCATTTCTGTCTCGACTTTTTTAAAATCTTCTTCCCATTCAGCTGTCGACTTATAAATATCATTCAAATCCCACTTAAAGTCATCATTAACATTCTTTCTTTCAGGTAATTCTCCAGGCAACTTTTTGTATTCTCCCCTTCCTATTATAACGTTTTTCATGTTCAATTAACCACTTCTTACGCCAGATTCCACTGGCATAACCACATAACTGTCCATCTGTTTTAATAATCCGGTGGCAGGGTACAAGTATAGGGAGTGGATTTTTTCTGTTAGCATTACCAACAGCCCTGGCTGCTCCCGGACTACCAATTGCTTCAGCAATTTCTTTATAAGACCTTGTTTCTCCAAAGGGAACTCTGATCAACTGTTTCCAGACTTTGACCTGAAAATCAGTACCCTGAAAAACAACAGGCAGATAAAATTTCTTCCGATTACCGGTAAAATATTCATTTAGTTGGTCATAGATAAGATTATACATAAATCTTAGATTTTTATTGACAAAATATTTATAATCAACCTTTTTTTCATCAATAAATGTTATATTTATTATTCCCTGTTCTGTAAATATTATTTCCAGTAGACCAATTGGAGAAGGATAATAGGACTTAGCCATCATTCTCCCCCCTGTATTTTTTAATATTTTCAGGCACTGGATACCTCTGTAGAAAATAACTAACAATAATGTAAACATCTCTTCTGTTTAACTGCCTGTTCTCTCTGATAATATCAGGCAATAAATCCTCTGCCATAGCAGCAGTATAGTAATCTTCTTTATTCATCTCTAAAACCCTGTGACTGGTAGCAGCCAGCAATAACATAGCTGCCCTGTCCCGGGTTAGATTTGCTTTACTGCTGAGAGTAGTGAGGCTTCCTGGTACCCATTCAAATAATATCGGTGCCCTTCTTTCCTGTAAACCCTTGAGCAACATATAGGAAAAATCAATTTCCCGGACCGGTTCCTCTAACCTGAAATCATTATCATAACCGGCGATAACAAGTCCCCAGGATAATAAATTCTCCAGATATGGTAACAATTCCTTATCATTAATTATATTGTTCTCTCGACCCAGTAAATTCTTTTTCAATCCCAGTCTGTTCTGTAAATCAGATATTAATTTCATATTATTCACCATTTCTGGATAATATGAATCATATTTTATAGAAAGACCTGCTGCTATCCCTGCACTTTCACCTGTAGACATACCAACAGGTAAAACCCGGCTGCTGGCAGCTGCAAGTGAACTATACCCACTACTCCTACCGACTACAAGTAAATTTTTAAATCCTTCCGGTATTAGAGAACGGAAAGGTATCCCGTACAACTCAGGATTAAACAAAACGAAGCCATTGTAATCAGGACTTGATGCTTGGTAGTCAAGTGGATATGAGGCTAAAGCGATTGCATCATTATGTATCTTATTTGCCAGCAAATCAGAGGTTGAGAGTTGATATAAAGATACAATATGTCTGGTTTCTCTGATATATAATTCGGGTGGTGAGTGAAGTAATCTTGCATCTGCAAAACCACCCAGATTATTCTTAAGAAATTCAAGAACAGATTTAGCTTCTTCTTCAGCCATATTATAAAACCGATCCAGGGATTCTTCTGAAAATGGATCAACACCAAATATGAGCAGGGCATTTATATAACCCTCTTTGATGGCTCCTTTTCCCTGTAAAACAATATTTAAACCCCGTAAACGGATCTGCTTATTCTCCGGTTGGTAAAGCTCACCGATCCTGACAAAACCCCAGGCATGTTCATTATTTATATATGATGGTCCAAACTTACTGGAATAAACATCTTTTCTGAGACCATTGTAGTTAATATTATCGATATGAATAACAAGGGTGGCTGCCATCATTCTTTCAGGTAGGCCAATATCTGCTCCTCCCAGAAAATAAGAAGCCCCTGCCAGTACTGCCAGGTCAGCATCCTGACTGGCATCGATAAAGCGATCTGCTTCAACTTTTATTAAACTATTTTTATTTTTTAGAGTTAGACTGGAAAGAATATTGTCCTCTTTGTTTATAGATATTAACTCACATGATCGATAAACCTTTATATTTTCTTCCTTTAAAAGCATAAAATTGAAGGCAGCCTGCGCTTCTTGCGGTGGAAATGAAACTTCACCACCCACCAGCTGGTGCCATTCTTTAAATAATTTATTTCCCAGTATATTTCCTGATGGTCCATAGTTTAGGTCCAGATAATTTAAACCACTATAGACCATTAACCCGCCTGGTTCATTTCTTTTCATGACAAGTAATGTATTTGTACCCTGCCGGGCAGCAGCAACAGCTGCCATTACTCCTTCCGGTTCTCCGCCGTAGACAACCAGTTCATATCTTTCTAAAGCGACAACCGAGGATGAGAATGTTATCACCAGGGTTAAGCATAATATTAGTATTTTAAGTTTCATCTAT